>JABZJO010000051.1:0-4503 GCA_015257755.1 Candidatus Nanogingivalaceae bacterium | reverse complement strand
AAAATTATTAATTTTTATTACCAGAACTTCAAAAATAATTTGCACTGCTGTGATGTGGTGGTTGCAAAATTATATTAAAACAGAGCGAGTTAAATACTCGCTTTTTTATTGATTTTTGAAAGTGATTATGTTAAACTATTTACATTAAGGAAGTGGGCTATGTTTAACTTAAAAAATATTTTTAACGAAAAATCGGGAGAAAAAGTTTCGAAAAATACTTCGAGTAGTTTTTTGGGCGATGGAAAAGCAATTTTAGACGCCGTAGATGACGGCGTTTTAGCTGTTGATCAAAAAGGTAATATCTTAGCTATTAATCCAGCTGCGGAGCAAATTACTGGCTGGAGTGGAAGCGATGCGGCTGGGTTGGTTTTTAACTCAGTTCTAAAAATCACTAACAACGACGGTGCTGAAATGCTAGATATTTCAAATCCAGTTAATCGCGTTTTACGAACTAACGAAAACTTTACAACTCGAGATTTATTCATTAAAACTCAGAGCGGAAAAATCACGCCAATCTTTTTGGCAGTTAATTCGATCGGGGGGTCTAATTCTGGAGTGGTTGTGGTCTTTCGTGATATTTCGAAAGAACTAAGCGACAACCGAGAACAAGCTGAATTTATTTCAACCGCTAGCCACGAAATGCGAACTCCAGTTGCAAGCATCGAGGGATATCTTGGGCTTGCCTTAAACCCGGCAACTGCCACAATTGATGCTCGTGCAAAATCTTTTCTTGAAAAAGCGCACGAGAACACTCAACATCTTGGACAACTATTTCAAGATTTATTAGATATTACAAAAGCAGAAGACGGTCGATTAAAAAACGAACCCGTTGTTTTAGATGCAACAGAATTTGCACGAGACATCTGGGAAGGGTTAAAACCGAAAGCCGAAAACAAAGGGTTGGAATACATTTTCATGCCAGACCATAATGCAACTGGCGAAAAGACAATCATGCCAGTTTTCTTTATTCATGCAGACCGCGACCATTTGCATGAAGTTTTAAATAATCTATTCGAAAATGCAATTAAATATACACCTAGCGGAACAGTTGCCGTAAACGTAACTGGTGATAACGATAGTGTTCAAATTTCTGTTAAAGATAGCGGAATTGGTATTCCCGCTGAAGACCTTCCGCACTTGTTCCAAAAATTTTATCGTGTAGATAATTCTGAAACGCGTGAAATTAATGGCACAGGGTTAGGCTTATTCCTATCAAGAAAATTAACCGAATCAATTGGTGGTAAATTAACCGTTGAAAGCGAATATAAAAAGGGAAGTGTTTTTACTGTGAAACTACCCCGAATCACTCGCGAAAATGCCGAGTCTTTAAAAGCGAAAGAAGATGCTAAAAAATCCGAAGAACATCAAAAAATCGAACAAAAGCGCAATCAGCGCGAAATTGAAGAAGCCGATCGCGACATTAACGCGATTCTTCAAGATGAAACAATGGAGCATCCAAATATCGAGACAGCAAATAATCAATCCACCCCAGCCCTAACCGAACCTACCGCTCCGGAAAATCCTAAGGAGACTGAAAACCCTCAAACTCAACCTATGCAAACTCAGGAAGTTTTATCAGCTCCTACTGTTCAAACAGTTTCACAACCACAACCACAGCCACAAGAGTCGGCGCAGTCAATACAGTCAGTTCCTCAAACCGTTCAGCCAGCCCAACCTACTCAGCCAATCGCGCAAAATATAGCTCAAGTTCAAACTCAACAGGCATATAACCAACAAACCACACAGACGATTCAGCAAACTAACCCATCAGCAGCTAGCCAAAATTTTTCACAAACGAATCCGATAAACACTCCGGTTCAACCAACATTAAATGATATTGAACGAATGAAAATCGAGTATGCCCAAAAGATGATGGCGCAAAGACAAAAGTAAGCTTAAAAAGTATAGATTTTTTATAAAAATAGTAGTATAATAGGAGCGATATGACAAAAATTTTACTAGTAGAAGATGATAAAAGTTTGCGTGAGATTTATGGTGTTCGGCTCTTGGCTGAAGGCTATGATATTGTCTCAGCCGGAGACGGTGAAGAAGCTTTAGCAATGGCTATTAAAGAACGTCCAGATTTAATTGTTAGTGACGTTATGATGCCAAAAATTTCTGGATTCGATATGCTTGATATTTTAAGGTCAACAACCGAGACCCGCAATATTAAGGTTATTATGATGACAGCACTCTCCAGCGAAGATCAACGAAGAAGAGGGGAAGCTCTTGGTGCTGATCGATATTTAGTTAAGTCTCAAGTTGGTATTGAAGATGTTGTCCGAACGGTTCACGACGTTCTTCAAGACGGTCATTTAACTGTAGAACAAAGAACTGCCCAAAAGCAAGCAGTAACCACAAACATCCAACAAAATAATCCAGTTCAGCAAAATAATTTTACAGCCGCACCCTCTGCACCCGCTCAACCTATGACACAGGTCACCTCAACCCAACCACTACAGACACCTGTTCGAGCAGCAGCTCCAAGCTTAGCTCAATTTGAGCGAGAACGACCAGCTCCTGCTGGGTTTGTGAACCAACAACCCCAACCTATGCCGGACACTACAGTGCGGCCAATTCAACCAGTTAGTCGTCCTGCAATAGCTAATTCACCTCTGCAAACCCCAACCCCAACAGCTCACCCCACTACAGTAAACACCCCAGCACCAAGAAGCATTGAAGCTCCTACACACCCGATTAGCGATTTTGTCAACCAGCCTCATACGGCACCATCACCAGTTCAACAAGAGACTGTTCAATCTGTAGCTGGAGAGAGAGTAGTTCAGCCAATAGAACCGCTCAATAGAACTGATGAAGAAAATCTCGCTTCGCAAATTAACGATATCCTAAATAGTGGAAATGGTGAAACTTTTTCAAATTCAAATACACAACAACCTCCTTTTGGAGCTCAATAAACCGTGGATAAAAAAACAGAACGCTTAAATAAATTCCTAGCTTTACAGCTGGGAATTTCGCGTAGACAAGCAGATGAGCTTATCGAAAAAGGCAAAATCTCAATAAACGGAAAAGCCGTAAAGCTGGGAGCAAGGTTTCAAGACACTGATATTATAAAAATTGGTGATAAATTTATATCGAATAACCGCGAAGAACGAATTTACCTACTATTTAATAAACCCCGCGGATATGTTTGTTCAAGAAAAAAACAAGGCGAGAATGAAACAATTTATGCAATTTTACCCAAAGAGTTTCATTCTTTAAAACCTGTTGGCCGACTCGATAAAGACTCTAGCGGGCTTTTGCTCTTAACGAACGATGGCGATTTTGCATTTCAAATGACGCATCCGAAGTTTCGAAAGATTAAAGAATACCTCGTAGGATTAGACGAGCCGCTTCAGCCATTACATCAACAAATGATCGCAGATTTTGGAATAAATTTACCCGATGGAAAATCACAGCTGGGACTCGAGAGGCTCGATGAATCGCGAAAAAACTGGAAAGTTATTATGAGCGAAGGGCGGAACCGACAAATCCGCAGAACATTCTCGGCAGTTGGTTATGAAGTTGTAAAACTACACCGAACCGTTTTTGGAAATTACTCCTTACCGAAAGATTTAAAATTTGGCGATTTTCAAAAAGTTCAAAAACAATAAGAAAAGACCTCTACTTGAGGCCTTTTTAAAACCTTAGACTCCTAGAGCGTTCATTAATAGTGTCATCGCATAACCAGAGCTTATTTGCACTTCTTGATCAAGCATAATTTTACAGAAAATATCTAGAATTTTTTCAAAATATTTTTGAAGATCTTTAGGGATTTGGTCTTTTTTACCAAGGCTAGATTTGTGTTGACAAGCGTATGCAATCTTCTCGGTTATTGTCTTTTTATCCTTAAAATCAGAGTATCCAATTTTAGAAGCGTCAACTATCGCAAGCTGATGAATCGCCGTTAAGTTTCTAAACTTACTCGGTTTAACATTCTTAACAAACTGATTCTGAAGATCAAGTATGTCATCAACTTCAAAAAGATTTCGAAAAACTTCAATATCACAATACGGATCATCACTTAAAAAAGCTTCTTCAATTTTCGAACGCGTCTCTTTAGCGACAGTTTCTCGCGTACCCATTGTTGCAATGTTGGGTATTTGACCATCTAAAGGTTTTTGTGTATCTAAAAGTCCTTGCATTTCTGCACCTCCAAAATTTTCTTGGATTTTTATTGTATCATTTTTTAGCTTTTAAAGCAAGTTTTTCAATATTGATTTTAATTTCAAAAAATTATACAATAATTGAATATGCTAAAAACTAAAAAAGAACTTCGAAAAATGTTTTTCGATAATTTTCTCGGTACGATTGCTGATAACCTTGTCGAAGCAAACTGGGCACTAGTAATGGCCTGGTATCCAAATGTCGCCTATGCGCAAAAATCACTAACAATGTTTGCAGTATCAGATACGCTGTGGGTGGTACTTTCATGCGCTTATTATGCCGTTCGAACAGCTCTGGTTGCAAATTTACCAGCTTACATGGTGGGGGAAAGTGCCGAGA
>JABZJO010000050.1:0-4589 GCA_015257755.1 Candidatus Nanogingivalaceae bacterium | reverse complement strand
TGGATAATTACTCTTAAAATAATAATTCAAATGAGTTTTCTCATCTTCTTCGGTTTTAATTTCATCCTTCTTTACTCCAGACATAAGTTTTCGAACTAAATCAAGTGGCTCAAACTCGCCTAAATAACGCATTAAAGCATGAGTAACGTGTCGTTCTCCCTGCTTTGAGGCTCGAACAAAATCTGAAATAAAACGCCATTTAATTTCATCATTATAAAGTGATTCTGCGGCTAATTGATCAAGATAAAGAACTTCAACTCCCCGGCTGCGCAAAGTTTCTGCAAAAGCATCATGTTCTGCTTGTGCAACTTCTAGATATGGAATATCATCAAAAAGCAATTGCTCCAAATATTCTGGAGTAAGCCCTTCAAGCTCTTTTCCTGGTCTATGTAAAATTACGGTTTTGAGTTTTCCGATTTCACTATTCACCTGAATCGGTTTTTCACCCATATTCCCTCCCTTATTTTTATGTTTATGCTTTAATTTTATCATAAAGCTTAAGTTTTATCAATCAGTTTGATTTTATTGACCTTTTAGTCAAAAAATGGTATAATAAAAAAATCTTAGTACCTTGGAGGTGATTAACTATGGTGAAGATTAAAGCGAAACATAAGTTTCGTAAAAAAACGATCGAAATGGATATTCCAGAAAACACACTTATCCATGCTGAAAAAGGTTACGGCTGGGCGGTCCGAAGCATTTTCGAATCTTATTTACAGATATGCCACTATCAAAGAGGGAAACTTCATCCTCAAAGTATAAAATTCTGGCGAGTTGAGTCGAAAACCCCTAAGCAAACTTTCGCACACCGAACAGATAATCTTTCGGCTTGCAAAAAAGAAAATTGCTCATTTTGCAATGCTGGAAAATACGAAGAATGTCCAAATAATCGCCACAAATTATAAAACCCTTCTAGAAGGGTTTTATTTCTTTTCCGGTTTTTTTTGCATTATTTTTATTATGTCGATTTGGTGTGTGATTTTTATTAGTCTTGTCTTTTGCCGTAATGCGGTTTATATCGTGAATAACCATTTGTGGATATGGAAGAACAATGTCATTCTCATCAAATGCTTTTTTAATTTCACGTCGAAAAATTCCTGCAACATCCCACTGCTTACCGGCCTTAACTCGCCCTAAACATTTTATCTCCATAGAAGAATCCAAGAATTTATTAACACGCACAAACTCAATCGGCTCAATAATATTCTTTTTAAGCTCAGGATTTTCTAGCATTTTTCTACCAACACCGTTAATAACTTTTTCGAGAGTGTCAATATCTGTATCATAAGAAACTCCGAACAATAGATTAACATTCGCATATTTAAACGAGAGGTTTGTTACGGCTTCGCTTGCACCATTTCGAATTGTATGAACCTTACCATCAGCATCGCGAACCTGCGTAATTCGCAGAGAGATATTTTCAACCTTACCAGAAATTAAGCGTCCGCCGACCATAATCTCAATCGTATCACCAACTCGGTATTGATTTTCACCAACAATAAAGAATCCCGCAAGAATATCACGCGTGGTTGTTTGAGCGCCAAGACCAACTACAACACCAATCAATCCAGCTCCAGTCATAAGTGAAGCCACATTAACTCCGATAGAAGAAAGAAAGTTCATTGCAGCCGTCATCCATATAACAATATCTACAGCTGTTTTAGCAATCTTTGAAATCGTTTCATTACGTTTCAGTCGTTCTTCGGAACGTTTAATTTTTTTAGCTTTTTTTCGAATTCCAAATGCAAAATTAATAATCTTCCTTGAAAGGAAGCTAGCTAAAATTGCTAACATTACAATTGCAAATGGCTCAAACCAGTCATAAGCCAATACGCTAGCTATAAATTTTTCAATACTCTTAAAAATATCCATCTTCTTTAATTAAAGCACATGCATTTTACTTTTTCAAGATATTAATACCATAAAGTTAAAATTGCATCATCTATTTTCTGTGCATTTTCAATTTGATTATTTTCTGCATAAAAATCACGTTTTTTTACTAAAAAATCATGAACTGCTTTTTCATCACCAGTTAACTCTGATCCCTGTTTTCTTATAGAAATCGAACGTGCTTCACCATTTTCAGACTTAGAAAGCTTCCCCATCAGAATTAAATTATCAATATGTTTCGAAACGGTTGCAACAGATCTATAGCCCATACCACGAGCTATTTCGCGATATGTTGGGCTATATCCAGATTCTTCAATAAAAACTTCGATAAAATTTAAGAGTTCAACCTGCTTTTTTGTTAAATTATTCGCCATTATCCTCGCCTAAAATAATAATTATATCCACATCTTCACCATATGAAGATAACTTAGACGGAAGTTTTTCGGCTTTTGTAGAATACTTAGATTCAAGTTTTTTAACCGTATTCGGTTTCGATTCCTGCTTGATATAATAAACTTTCGTTTTCTCATAATCATGCGTTGGAGCAGAATCAATCCCCTGAATAGTATAACCTTCTTTTTCGAGCTTCTTTTGTTCTTGAGCTGCTAATCCGGAATAATTCGTACCATTCAAAATTTTAATTTTAGCCGATTCTTTCACTATATCACCACCTAAAGTATTCTTCGAAATGTATGCTTGAATTTCACTATAGTCAAAAAGTCCAGCTTTAGGAATGACTGCACTAACAGATCCCACGTGGCCTGTTGTGAAATAGTTTCCAGATGCATCAGATTCATTAACTAGTGGTAAAGATGTCATTTTACCGCTATTGAAGCTTTGAGCAATTTCTGAAACAGTTGTCAATTCTGAAGATTCGAACGTGTGGTGAATATTTTCACCAAGCGAATTCGCAATTGATAGCAAAGTTATCGGATTCATTTTTTGCTGATTAATTTTAGCTAATGTAGCTTTTAGGATTTTTTGCTGATTTCGCTCGCGGTCAAAATTACTTCCGCTCAAACCAACTCCACCCTCAGAGCCACGCGCTCGAGAAAATGCCAAAGCAGCCTCACCATCCATATGGTAAGTTTTACCACTCTGGTAATTGATTTTAGTAGCAACGTCATAGACTCTACTTGAGCCGTCATAAGCTTCGACCTTAACATCAATTCCACCAACAGCATTCACCGCATCAATCAAAACTTTCCAGTTTCCGTGAACTACGTATTGAATATCTAGCCCAAGAATTTCTTTCACCTTTTCAGACAATACTTTTTGGCCGGCCTTCTCTGCATCTTCTTCGCTAGAACCGCTATTTTTTGCGTCATGATAACCGCATCCATAGGTTTCATTCAACTTTCCAGCAGTAGTTCCAAGCCAAGTTTTACATGTGTGTTTTACCCAAAGGTCTCGCGGTAATGAAACGGTTTTAATTTCTTTGCTTTCTTGATTAACAGAAGCAACCATAATCGAGTCTGTCAATTCCTCTCCATCCCAACCTTTTGGCGAAGTTCCAAAAATTAAAATATTGGTGCGACCATTTGAATCAGCCTTAAGTTTTTTGTTCTCAATAACACCAAGGATATTTCCATTAGTAATTTTATTTAACGTATTAAGTGTTGGATAGATTAACCATCCGCCAATGACTAATAACAGTAATATAGCAATAGCAAAAAATCGCTTAATTGATCGGCGTTTTTTAAACTGCTCTAAAGTTAAAGGCTTTTTGCCTTTCTTTTCTCGCTTAGCGTTATTCTTTTCGAACTTTCGAAGTAGTTTTTGATGCTTTTTTGAGGCAACTCTCTCCCTATGTTCAGCTTCTTGCAATTCTTCAATTTCTAGATTTTGCAATGCAGCTTCGATATCTTTACCCGAATCTTTTTCATTCTTTTCGGGATTTTTAGTTTGAATAAAATCATCAACAGAACCTCTTTTTTGAGATTTTACCACTTTTAAATCTGGTTTCTTAACTGTTTCTTTAGGGTTGTTATTTAGACTTAGAGATTCAGCCCTCCGCCTTGGCGTAAATCCGTCTATCGATCTCTGATTTTTTTTCATAAGCTCTTTCAATTATAGCAAAAATGAAAGCTAAAATCAAATAAATATGTAGTGCGTTTGGCAATCCTGAGAAAAAATACCACTGGATTAAAAATGCAAAAACTAATGCCCAAATATATTTTTTATCTTTAGATAATCTAATTATTGAAAACAAAATGAGAGACCAAATTAGAAAACCAAAAATACCAAGTTCTAACAAAATTGATAGAAATTCATTCTGAACAATTTCTGAAGTGTTTGCAATTTTGTGTGTAGAATTATAAATTGCAGTACCTGATCCGCCAGCGCCAACACCAAAAAACATTGCAAAAATATTTGAGCGCCAAGTTTCAACTGCTAAGTCTGACATCTTTGTTCGTTCATCTGTTGATTTTTCAACATATCCATTGAATAATGCTTTTTTTGATTCCTGAATATTTTTTTGATTATTATGCTGACTTTCGAAACCTTCAATTGCTGGCTCATTGATTTCATGATTCCCCGTTTTTTCAATTTTCGGCAAACTAATTTTACCTAAACTCATCTGATTGACACTTTTTGAAATTGAGTCATAAAAACCATCACTAATTCGCGGATTCAATTCTGTGAAAATTGCATGAAAAATCATTCCACTTAAAAAACTCGAAAGCACAAAACTCATT
>JABZJO010000049.1:0-4597 GCA_015257755.1 Candidatus Nanogingivalaceae bacterium | reverse complement strand
AGCTTGGCATTCGCGTGGTTTCGAAAGCGGGTTTTCCCTGTTACGACCCTCGCATAGCCAAGTTTTACATTTACGTAAATAAAGTTCACCCTTAATTTTAGCATATTTATCTCTAAAAAGCAAGGGTTTTATATCAAAATCTTATTTTGAAAATCTCATAGCGACCGCAAAAGTTGTTTTAAATTTTTTAGTCTTAGCGATTCGCTCATTTTTCACACTAATATTACTGTGTGTTTTATCGGCTAACTTCTTTGCAATTGCCAGCCCTAAGCCATAACCTTCGGTTCGATTATTGCAGCTACGCACTTTATCGCATCGATAAAATCGATCAAAAAACCGATTTAATTCATCTTGCGAAATCTCATTCGAAAAATTCGAAATCTCCAAAATAGCTTGTCGATTTTGCCGAAAAATCTTAACTTCAACAGGATCTTTCGAAACATTATATTTTAAAGCGTTATCAATTAAAATTGTCGCTATCTCATCTATTACGGTTTCGTTGTTTTGTATAATAAAATCTTTTCCACCTTCAAATTTAATTCTTTTATCCGCATCTGGAAATTTTGCGATTCTTGCCTTTACAACTTCATTTAAATTCGTTGCTGATAGTGGAATTTCTTCATCAATTTTCGAAAGCTTCAACAGCATATTCACCATTGCGGTCAAGCTTTTAGCTTCTTCTAAGTTGCTCTCCAAAACTTCACAAAGTTCCTCTTTAGACGCGTTTTTATCTTTTAAAATCATTTCTGTTTCGAGTTGCAATGCGGCAAGTGGCGTTCTAATTTCATGACTTGCATTTGAAACAAACTCAGACTGTAACTTATGGGCTTGTTCGAGCGGCTCTAGAGCACGATGCGCAAGCCAAAAACTACCAACTCCACCGGCGAGCAAAATTGAAAAATCTAGAATTAGAATGGCTTCCGTTATTTGTTCGCTAGCCCGCTTGTTTCGTGCGGTAATTATTCTTGTTCTAAACTCATCGCTACCGTATGAGTCTTTATCTTTCTCTTTAAAAGCTCCCATTTCTACCGATGGTGTAGAGATTTCCATGTTGTTCGTATTTATCGAATAAAAAATAACTATATTAAAAATACCAACAATCGCTAATAAAATCAAAAAATATAGCATCGAAAGACTAAAATGCGCACTTCGAAAAATATCGCCGCCAAATCGTAAAAAATTACTGTTTTTATTCTTCATCGATTTTATACCCTAAACCACGAACTGTTTTAATTAATTTATCCTTAAACGGCTTATCAACCTTTTCGCGCAAATAGCTAATATAAACTTCAATATTATTTGGCAAAATATCAGCATCATAGTCCCAAACGTGGGCGATAATTTGCTCTTTCGAAACTGGCCGACCAGCGTTTCGAACAAGATATTCTAAAAGCGAAAATTCTTTATTTGTGAGTTCGATTTTTTGATTATTTCGAAGAACTTCATGTGTATTTAAATCTAGCGATAGATCAGCCACTCTTAAAACCGTTTCCACTGACGTTTGAGGCCGACGTAAAAGCGCACGCACGCGTGCAAGAAGCTCATCGAGCGCAAATGGTTTTGTTAAATAATCATCTGCGCCACCATCTAAGCCTTCTGTTTTATCTTGAGTTGCTCCAAGTGCGGTTAACAGCAAAATTGGCACATTTTTTCCTTCTTCTCGAAGTTTTTTAGTCAAGCTCAAACCGTCATAATCGCCAGGAATCATTCGATCAAGGATTAATAAGTCATAATCAATCATTCCAGCCATCGCATAGGCATCTGTGCCATCATATGAAATATCTACAGCATATTTTTCATTTTTTAAAGCTCGGCCGAGTGCTCGAGCAATTTTTCGTTCATCTTCAACAATCAAAATTCTCATATGTAATTATTTTATCACGCTTTGCTTAAAAATTCCTGAAAATTTGATTTTTCAAAAAAAGAAAAGCCCCGAAATGAGGCTAAGTAAGATAATAAGTTATCTTGCAATAAATTTACGGCGAGTTCTTTTTTTGCTCGATTCTATGTACTTTTTGAGCTCAGACAGGAAAAGTCCAACATAGCAGCCAGAATTGCTTTCTGGATTAATTTCGAAAAATACGTCGGATCCATTATGTAAAAAAATAGTTCCAATTCTACCCCCGCTCTTTCTGCTAAAAATTATACATCCATCTATAGGATTATAGTTCATGGAACGTTTTTTACCACTAAAGCATATAAAAGGCTCGACACTGTAATTTTTTTCAACTTTATCATTGAAAGACTTTTCAAATATCTTTTTTAAAACATCCTCGCTAAACATCATAAGGTTCCACCTCCAATTTTTTTGATTTTGAAAATCTTTTAAACTATACAACTTTTTAAAATAAAAGTCAAGAGCCGTCCTTTTCGAACAGCTCTTTTTGATTTTTAAATAATTTATGCGATTTTCTTTTTCGAAAAAATACTTTTTAGATTTATTTTTGACCCATATGCAATCGTACCAAAACGGAAAATTCGCACAGCTAGCCAAATTGCAACAATCGCAAAAATAATTAGTAATAAAATTCCAACTAACGCTTCGGAGAAACTTAAAGTTCCAAGCATATTTCGAAGTAACAAAGAGATTGGCGAAGTTAGAGGGAAATAACTCAAAAAGATTACAATCTCATTTGGCTCATTCACAAAGAATGAAGGAAGAACAAAAAGCGGCGCCATTAGAGTCATTATAATCATCCCAAAATAGTTTGAGGCCTCTTGCGCTGTTGGCATCATTGCGCCCAATGCAACAATAAAGCCCGTCACCATCATAAATCCAGCAATTAAAATTATCGCCGAAATTGCAATTGCGCCAAACTCCCATCTTATATTTGGAAGAATTGTTGATAAATCTGGTAAATTGATGTTTTTTGCTAAATCTCCTACATTCGAAATCAAAAACAGCATCACAACTCCAGTTAAGAGTAAAGTCAAAATTTGAACAATTCCTAAAACTATGATTGAAATTATTTTGCCCAAAATAAGTGTTCGTGCGGAAATGCTTGTTAGAATTATCTCCGTTACGCGGTTTTCTTTTTCTTCGGTTGTACTTGTAAGCATTCGATTTGAGAGAAAAACCGTAATAAAGTAAAAAACAAACAAGAAAATTCCTGGCGCAATCATCTCATAAATCTGCTCATATTTTTGGCCATTTTTAAATATAGTTTGTTCGGTTTTATATGTTTCATTGATTAAAACCAACTGATTTGCGCTCGTAGCTTTCGCGCTTGAATTCTTTAAAATACTCTTTAAAACAGCACTATATTTAGCATTTTCATTTATATTTACATTCTTGGCATAAATCTCAACTTTTTCATGAACCAAATCTTTTGGGATAAAATAAAACGCATCGATTTTTTGATCTTTAACTTTCGCAATTGAAGCTGCTTTATTTTTCGAAACATTACCTTTCATTCCAGTAATAATATCTTTCGAAATCATTGAGCTTTCATCTTGAATATCGAATGAAAACGTTTCTTTTGCAAGTTTTTCTTGATTTTCGCGAGTTTGAGCATTCGAAATTGCACTAAAACCAAATATTACACCATAAATCAAAGGTATCGCAAAAATTGCGGCCCAAAAAGTTGGCTTTTTTAACGCTCGAAAAACTTCAAATTTTAAAACCGTTCCTAGATTATACATTTTTTTCCTCGCCTTCTTTACCATAAATTTCCAAGAAAATTTCATTCAAAGTTGATTTTTGAACTTTAAAGTTTAGAATTCGCAAATCTTTCGAGATTAGCTCTTTTAGAATTTCTTGCGAATCCACTTTTGGCGACAATTCGGCGTAATTTGTTTCTTTTTTGATTATTTCGAATTTATCGCTTTCTGGCAACGCACCAACAAACTCAAGAATAATTCGTTGCTTACCGAACTGATTTCGAATTTCATCAACCGTACCATAAGCCTTTGTTTTTCCATTTTTCAGTAGCAAAGCACGATTACAAATCTTTTCCACTTCTTCCATCTGATGTGTTACCATAATAATCGTTGCTCCACGAGCGTTTTCTTCCTTAATAATCTCCATCAATAATTCGCGATTCACAGGATCGAAACCTTTTGTTGGCTCATCTAAAATAAGCAAGTCCGGCTTCCCCATAATTGTAATTCCAAGCTGAATTTTTTGCTGCTGACCGCCCGAAAGCTTATCAATATTTAACCGTGCCTTATCTTCAAGCCCAACGCGCTTTAAAAAATCCTGCGAAAAATCTCGTGCTTCTTTTTTCGAAAGTCCTTTAAGTTGACCAAAATATTGCATTACGTCAATCACTTTTTCTTTTCGATAAAGCCCGCGCTCTTCTGGCAAATAACCAATCAAGCCAGTTCTTTCTGGTGAAAATTTCTTCCCATTAATTAAAAGCTCGCCCGAGTCTGCTTGATAAATTCCTAACAACGCTCTAATTGTTGTTGTTTTTCCACTACCGTTTGAACCCAAAAAACCAAAAATTTCGCCTCTTTTAACGCTGAAATTTAGTCCATGAATTATTTTCTTGTCACCAAACGATAGCTCAAAGTCTTTAATTGAAACAATATCTTCATTCATTATATAACCATTTTAGCACGAAAACCGCAAAAAAAAAGCCCCACAATTGAATAC
>JABZJO010000048.1:0-4689 GCA_015257755.1 Candidatus Nanogingivalaceae bacterium | reverse complement strand
CAATTCAGACGCGTGGCTACGCTGCAAAAGGTGAAGGTGAAGGTAAACCTCGCGACGCAATTCAAATTTCACTTTCGAAAAATAAAATCAACCGAGAAGTTGTTCAAGAAAAAACCGGTTCTACTAAAGGCAAACTCCTCCCAACAGCAAGCGGAGAAGTTTTAAGCGACTTCTTAAATGATTATTTCAACCAAGTTGTAGACTACGGCTGGACGGCAAATCTCGAGAACGACTTCGATAAAATTGCCGTTGGTGATGAAAATCGGCTTGAAGTTCTTGATAATTTTTATAAGCCTTTTCATAAATTAATCATGGAATCCGGCGAGATTGATCGCAACGCTGTGGCACCCGCTCGCGAGCTCGGAACCGACCCAAAAACTGGCCGAAAAGTCTTTGCACGCTTTGGTCGTTTTGGTCCAATGATTCAGTTGGGTGACAATAAAGTTGAGGGTGAAGAGGTTAAATTTGCGCCAATGCCTGCTGGTGAAAAAATCGAAACGGTCTCGCTTGAAAACGCACTAAAAATGTTCCTTCTTCCGCGCCATGTGGGAAAAACTGCTGACGGCAAAGATATTACTTCGAACATTGGTCAATATGGCCCTTACATTAAGGTTGAAAATACTTTCGTAAGCATCAAACCGATGTCACCGTTTGAAATTACCGAAACCGAGGCGCAAATGCTTTATGAAGAAAAACTAAAAGCTGACGAGAAAAAAGTGCTTAAAAAGTTTAAAAATGGAATTAAAATTTCTCGTGGTGGATTTGGTCGAAAATATATCGCCGACGACGAGGTTAAGGCGCTACTACCAAAAGATTTAGATATTGAAAAAATTACCGAAAAACAAGCAAGTGAATTAATTGAAGTTGCAAAATCACGAAAATCTGGCAAAAAAACCACAACTAGAAAATCAACTAAGCGAAAAACAACTTCGAAAAATACTAAAAAATCCGTTTCGAAAACGAAAAAATCCGAAAAATAGCAGTTAATATTTTATTATAAGCGCAAGCATAATGACATAAAAGTTTAAAAAATAAATTTTTATGTCATTTTTTATTGTTTTTTACAATTTTGTGGTATAATATAAATAAAGAAGAGATAAATGGTATTGACAAGTTGTAAGTATTATTTATAAATAATACTTCGTTTTTATAGTAATATTAATTTTAACAAGGGAATTATGGAACAAGAAAATCAGATTCAGAACGAAAAAGTCCAATTAATTCAAACGGTTATTTCGAATGCTCTGCAAATTATCGACCAGCCACGAGAACGCGAAATAATTAACCGCCGCTTTGGGCTTGGCGAAAAAAAGCAAACACTTGAACAAATTGGTGAAAAGCTCGACATTACTCGCGAGCGTGTTCGACAGCTCGAGAAGGCTGCACTTATTCGACTAAAAATTGCCGCCGAAAAGGGTAATATTGAACATTTAGCCGAGATCGAGAAAAGCATTATTCGAAATCTCGCCGAAGTTGGACGAATTTCAAAAACAAAAGAACTCGTTGAAAAAACTATTGAATCTGAAGCCGACGATAATCAAATTTTTAATTTTTTATTCATTGCTGAAATTAGCTCAAAATTGGTATTAGTACAAGAAAACGATAAATATCGTAGTGCAATTGCCAATGCAGAATATGGTGATGAACGAAAAATTAAAAAATCAATCGATGAAATTGTCAATATCATCAAAAAGAATAAAAGTCCAATGACATTGGACCAACTCGATGAACAGTTGAGCTATGAACACCCAAGCCAAATTAACGCGATCGCCGGAATTTCAAAACTTCTCGCAACACTAAATGGTCTTTGGGGCCTAGAAAAATGGCCAGCCGTAAACCCAAAAAATATTCGTGATAAAATTTTTGTGATTTTAGAATCTCACAAAGAGCCAATGCATTTTTCGGAAATCGCAGAAGAAATTCGAAAGAGCGATTTTAGCCGAAAATCCGTTACAACTCAAGCAATTCATAACGAACTAATCAAAGATAAACGCTTTGTTTTGATTGGTCGCGGAATTTACGCTCTTGATAGTTGGGGCTTTAAACGCGGAACTGTTGCTGATATTATTACAGCAGTTTTGCGTGAAGCGGGTGAACCACTTTATCGTGACGAAATTGTTAAACGCGTGCTCGAGAAACGCAAAGTTAAAGAAACAACTGTTTTATTAAACCTTCAAAGCAAAAAAGAATTCAAACGCGTTGCGAAGGCAACCTACGCTTTAGCAGAAGAAGCTTAAAACAAATAAATCGCTCATTTTTGGGCGATTTTCTTTTTCCAAAAGCCAAAAAAGCATAACCGCCATCTTGATTTTTTTACAGTTTTATGCTATTATTTAAACACTATGATGGCATTTTTTTCAATCTTATTTAACCCTTTCGTCTGGCTAACTATCGTAGCGATTTTAGCTTTTCTAACTTGGCAAAATTACAAAAAAATCGATAAACTCAACGTCATGAATACCGACAGCGTTCTTTTGGCGCTTGAGATTCCAAAGACGAACGACAAATCCGAACTTGCTGCCGAGCAACTCCTTGCCAGCCTGCACGGAATTTTGCGTGATTCAACTGAGCTAAAGAATAATAACGGCGTTCAAGAACATTTAAGTTTCGAAATCGTATCTGTTAACGGTGCAATTCGTTTTTATGTTTGGATGCCACGAACTTTGCAAAGTTTTGTTGAAGGGCAGATTTATTCGCAATATCCAACAGTTCAAATTTATGAAGCAAAAGAGGATTACACAGCAAATTCTGAAAATAAACACGTTATTTATTCTACTGAAATCGATCTAATTGAAAATGAAGCCCTACCAATCAAAACTTTCGACGGTTTTGAAGTTGACCCACTAGCTGGAATTACTGGAACACTCGCCAAACTCGACGGAACAAACGACCAGCTTTGGATTCAAGTTTTGGCACGACCGGTTGCAGACGAATGGCATAAAAAATCAGATGAATGGGTTAAGAAAGTTAAAGCTGGAAAGAAAAGCTTTAAGCTAGATTGGGAATATATCTTAAAAATATTTGAAGCTCTTTGGACTCCGCCAGAAGGTTCAGGAGACACTAAAAGTGAGCCATCCGACCGTGATAAAACTCGTATTTCGAAAGCCGAAGAATAAGCCACAAAACTTGGTTATCAAGTTAAAATTCGCTTGGCTTATTTGGGTGAAGATGAAAACACCGCAAGACTTCAAATTCAAGCCTTAACTGGAACATTCAAACAGTTTAACAGCACAAACCTAAATGGTTTTAAATCTTCAAAATCTTCGCTCGATAAAGATAGGATTCGAGATTTTCAGTCGCGAATCTTCTTTGACGAGGGCTATATTTTAAACATTCAGGAACTCGCAAGTATTTGGCACTTACCACACACTAATGTGGAAACGCCAAATATTGTTTGGGCTTCGAGCAAAACTGCTGAACCACCTTCAAAACTACCAATATTGAATGGTGACCGCGCACATGACGAAAATATTTCAGCTTTCGGTTTAACTAACTTCCGCGGAATTAATCATCAGTTTGGAATGCTTCGTCGCGACCGTTCGCGCCACCTTTATATTATTGGTCAAACAGGAACCGGAAAATCTGGATCTCTTGAACTTTTGGCGCTTTCAGATATTTTTCATGGTGAAGGTTATGCAATTATTGACCCGCACGGCGATTTTGCGCAAAACAATATGCGCTTTATTCCTGAACATCGTCTAAAAGATGTGATTTATTTCAACCCGAGCGACACTGAATTTCCACTTGGATTCAACCCGCTCGAAGTCACCGATCCGAGCCGAAAGTCAAATATTTCTTCCGAAGTCATCGGTGTTTTGAAGCGTATGTTTGGAGACTCTTGGGGTCCACGACTTGAATATATTTTGCGTTTCACGCTTCTTGCACTCCTTGATCGACCAGAAACAACAATGCTCGACATTGCGCGCATGTTGACCGATGGTGATTTTCGAAAAGAAACGCTAACTTATTGTAAAGATGATTCCGTGCTGCAATTCTGGAAAAAGGAATTTGGTCAATGGGGTGAAAAGCAGGTGAATGAAGCTATTGCGCCGATCTTAAACAAGGTTGGAGCTTTCACGGCCAACCCTATCATTCGAAATATTATCGGTCAACCAAAATCAACCTTTAATATTCGCCAAATTATGGATGAAGGTAAAATCTTGGTTGTAAATCTTTCGAAAGGTTTGATTGGTGAAGACAACGCCTCAGTCCTCGGTTCTTTCTTGGTGACAAAAATTCAGCTCGCAGCTCAATCGCGCGCCGACATTGAACGGCTTGAAGATCGCCGACCATTCCATCTCTATGTTGATGAGTTCCAAAACTTTGCCACCGATTCTTTCGCGGTGATTCTTTCAGAAATTCGAAAATACGGCTTGACGCTAACCGTTGCTAACCAATACGTCTCGCAAATGACAGACAGCGTTAAAAATGCAGTCTTCGGAAACGTTGGTTCGATTATCTCGTTCCGTGTTTCGGTTGAAGACGCACCAATTTTAGCTGAACAATTTAAACCGCAGTTCGACGCTTCAGACTTAATGAGTTTGAATAACCGCCACTTTGTGATGACGATGATTATTAATGGCGAAAAATCAACACCATTTAGTGCGACAACTTTAACTTTGCCAAAACCTTTCAATGATTTGAGTGCAAAAATTATCGAAAACACTCGCCGAAATTACAGCACACCGC
>JABZJO010000047.1:0-4715 GCA_015257755.1 Candidatus Nanogingivalaceae bacterium | reverse complement strand
AATAGACTGACGATAAATTTGCACAATTAAATTGTTAAAGTGTTCGCTAAACTCCATTCACTCATTTTTGTTTAACGCTCTACTATTTTACCTAATTTTTAAAACATTGTCAACACTTTTTTATTACTTTTTTATTTTTATTTTTATTTCAAAATAAATAGGTCGAGCCTGCACTCAACCTATTTTTATTATATATTATATATTTAGTCCTGGATAAATATCTTTTGTCGTCTCTGAAACTTCATGTTTTAATTGAGGGAACGGTACACCTTCACGAGCCGTAACACCTTCAAAAATCCAAAAGACTCGTTCAGAATACCCCATTCCACAAGCAGGTGGCATTCCATATTCAAGCATTTCAACATAATCTATATCTAACATCATTGCTTCCTCGTCACCATCATCTCGCATCTTCTGCTGCTCAACAAAACGATTTAGCTGATCGATTGGATCATTCAACTCGCTAAACAAGTTACAAAGCTCAGAACCAGCAATCACAACTTGTGCACGTTGCGTCATTTCCGGAGAATCTGAATGAGTCTTCGCAAGAGGTGAAATGAATGTTGGGGTATTGACCAGCCAAATTGGTCCTGTCACATCTTTTCGAATATTTTTCCAGAGCTTATCGATTCCGCGCGCCCTATTTTCTGTTTGTTCGACTTCTAAATTATTAGCCTTCAAAGCAGCTTTAACCTCTTCGAGCGAACAAGTATAAGGATTCAAACCATATCGTTTTTCAATAGTTTCAGCATAGTCCCACTCTTCCCATTCTTTCGAAAGATCCACATCGAACTTGCCAAGCTTGAATTGTAAAGTACCAAAAGTCTGTTCTAGAACATATTTAAACATTTCTTCTTGGAATTTTAATCCGTCTCGCCAATCCCAATAAGCTGCATACCATTCCATAGCGATATGCTCAGGTAAGTGCTCATCAGAATAATTCTCATTTCGAAAACGCGGACCAAGATCGTAAACCTTTTCGAAACCAGCTCCAAGCAAACGCTTTAAAGGAAGTTCGTGGCTAATTCGAAGATAGAATTGTGCGTTATCTAGCGCATCCATATGTGTAACAAACGGATTTGCATCTGCACCACCAGTAGTGTGTTCAAGGACGGGAATATTGATCTCAAGAAAACCTCGGCTATTCAAAAAGTCTCGTGTTGCTTTCCAGAACTTTGAACGACGCACAAAGCGATCACGAACATCAAGATTCACGTTCATATCTACATATCGTCTTCGAAAACGTTCTTCCTTATTAGTAAAACCATCTTGCTTTGTTGGCATTGGTCGCAACGATTTCGAAAGAAGCTTTAATTCATAAGTTTCAATTGAAATCTCGCCAGTTTTTGAACGAATTACTTTTCCATCAGCTTGGATAAAATCACCAATATCAAGCAAATTCAAATTTTTTAAACCTATTAGGTTTTTCTCTTTTGAAGTTTCAGCTAAATTTTGCGCCGTAATAAATAGCTGTATTTTTCCTGAAAAGTCGCGCAAAACAATAAAGGCGATTTTACCAAATTTTCGAATACCGGCAATTCGCCCAGCAATCTTTACTTCTTGACCTTCCATATCTTCAAAATTAGCAACAATCTCGCCAGCTATTGCTGTTCTTTCTGTTTTTGCAGGATATGGGTTTAGTCCAAGACCTTTAATCTCTTCTAGTTTTCGTAGTCGCTCTTCGCGTAATTCTTTCATTGTAGCCATAATTAAATATATTTTAGCACATTTTATACTTTTTTGCTAATCCTTTTAAAAAGTATTGACTTTTTTAATAAATAATGTTATTATATAAAAATCCTATAGTCGAGAGACTTAAAATCTGGGAGTGTAATATGAACAATATTGCAAGTAAATTTAAAATCGGTGACGTTGTGCACATCTTGTATTCAAAGAATTCTACAGGAAACTGTTGTGTCGCGCTTGCCGAAATAAGCGAGATTCACAGAGACTACGTAAAAGTAGACGGAATTAAGCTTCTAACTGGCAACGTAGTTATGAAAGCAACCAGCACCGAAACAACACCAACCACTACCAGTAAAATTGTTTTCTCGAGAATTTTAAAAGTCTCAGAAAAAGATCCTTTAATGAAAAATTATTTAGCGAGCTTCTAAAACACACAGCACTTGCCGAATAAAAAACCCGCTAAATGCGGGTTTTAAACTATTAAAATTTATTTTCCAAAAATCAACCTTAAGTAGTCTTTCATCATTCGAGAACCAGAAATTACAGGAATATAGCCTTTTAATTGCTTTCGAATCTGCTTTTCGAGCAGGTAATCATCTTTGAAAATTTGCCCGGCACGATTCATCTGAAGATATAGGTTTTTCACTTCTTCATCATAATTCACACCACTAACTTCTAAACACGGCGTTGGCGAAATATCTGCAACCCCACCGTCCGCAGTTGAAATTAACATCTTCAAATTTGCCAAATCCTTCATAAACGACGTACCGCAAGCCTCAAGGCCAACAATCGGTACATTTATCGCCACGTCTGAACCTACCGCTAAAGCTAAGCCCAATTCCTCGTCATAATCCTGAATGAAATGCACTCGTTCTCTCAAAAAATCATCAGATTCAATTTTCGAAAGCACCGAGTTTAAAGTTGCTCGCATCTTTACATCACCTTGATGGACTTTTCCAGTTAAAATGTAGTGTGCGTTGTTATCTCTCAAGATTTGTCGAAGCTCTTCCATATTTTCGAAAGGCATCCATGGGCGCTTATAAGATACAAAACGTCGCTTAAAATCAAAAAGCATTGCATCTTCAGGAATTTGTACTACATGACCATATTGATCTTTTCGATGTAATAGAATTTCATTCAACTTCTTGCGTCCAAGTTTTCGAAAATTCCGGATATCCATTGAAGAAATCTTAGATAGGTTTTCTTTATAATTTTCTGTTGGCAAATCAAATTTATCAAAAATCTCCTTTTTTCGAAAATCTTCTAGGATTTCAGGCAAAACCCAAGTTGGCAAATCAATACCGTTAGTAACAGCCTTAAATTTAACTTTATCCCCATTTATATCTCGATAGTCTGCAACATTAGCATGCAATCTCGAAACGCCATTTTTTGCTTCAGCTAGTTCGATCGTAAGTGTTGAAAGCTTCAATTTTCCGTCTCTAAACAATCCCGAAATCCATGTTTTCAACGCAGAAGATTCTATATTTGGCATCACGATTCTATCAAACTGATCATAAGAAAACTCACTTTCAGCAGCCTGAACTAAAGTATGATTCGTATAAAGTGTGTGTTTTCGAACGTAAACGATTGCTTCGTAGAGATTCATTCCGTTCCGAACAAGCTCATCAAGCCGAGCGACCGCGGCAAAGATAGTAGCAGTTTCATTTAGTTGTATAACCGATGGCTTTAAACCAACCATTTTTAATGCTTTATATCCACCAAAGCCAAGCGAAACTTCTTGATATAGTCGATGATCGCCTGATCCATCGCCAGCATAAAGCTCACCAAAATTACTTTCACCCATAGTCAAAAAACGCGTTGTTCCAAGAATTTTTTGAAAAATATTCAATCGTGCTGGTGGCATATTTTTAGTATAAATCTCAACATCATCAAGATATTCAAAACCGAAATCTTCTGGATTAACTGAAATAAACTCTTCTCTTTGATCAAGATTATAAATCGACTGGTGTAATTCTTGTCGATAAAATGGTGTTACGCAAACAAATGGAATCTCGAGCTTTTCGGCAACACGTCGCGTATCCGCAGCCAAAACGCCTAGGCCACCACCGCCTTTAATACCATTACTCTTATCATAAACCTCCATCGTAAAATAGACATAAGGTCGTTCGGGAGATAATTTTTTGGTTAAATTTTCACGATTAATTGCTGTATAAAATTCAGCAACATCCTCAATATTTTGCTTTTGATAGCTTTTATTTATTTTTTCGAAATAACTTCCCACCATTTTTCCTTTTTTACATTATTCTTATGTTTATATTCTACCAAACTTCGCATTTTTTCGCAAATTATTGACAAATATTTTTTTAATATTGTATAATTTTGAATATTCTATACTTGGAGGTACATTTTATGCAAAACGGCGACAAAAAGAAAGATAAATCTCTCGCAAATATTTTAGAGGGCATAGTTTACTTGATTATCTATTTAATTATTATATATGCACATATAGCTAAATAATTTTATACAGAAAGGATAATCCACTATTTACAAAGTCAGTCTATAACTTATTTTGGAGGTACATTCATGGCTAAAAAATAACAACAATCATAGTGGTACCGGAGGATGTCTAGGAGTCGTTTTTTTGTACTATTTATTTTCTATTACTCTCTTAGGTTCTATATTATATCTTGATATGGAACCCAAAAACCGAATTAAAGAAGATATAATTAAAAAAGGAGACTAGTTTTCTATAGATAATAAACATTTATCTGACTATATAAATGTTTTAGAAAACTTAAATATCTTAATTATGCAACATCTAAAGATGGTGACAAAACTACCGTCAAGATTGATTGCTCTAACAAATGGGTCGGCAAATATTTGCTGACTTTTTTACTTTACACAAAACTAAAACCACTCTTCAATTTTCGAAAAGTGGTTTTAATAAAATTAAGCTTCTTCAGCAACTTCTTCTTTTGGTTGGTTGCGGCGAAGTTTTTCAATATTTTTAATCGCACGAGTTTTTTGTGCAGGTTTTTTAACCCATTTTGGCATTTCAATTCCTGCTT
>JABZJO010000046.1:0-4734 GCA_015257755.1 Candidatus Nanogingivalaceae bacterium | reverse complement strand
ATTTTGGCGTATTTGCGCGTAATTTATAATCCGCTTGACCGCGTAGCTTTCGAAAGAATTGTGAATGTTCCGGCGCGTGGTTTAGGTGCAGTGAGCCTTTCAAAATTCTTGGATTGGCAAAGTTCGAATGGTTTGGATTTGATTTCGAGCTTGCTTCAAGCTGGAGAGCTTTCAACTTTAACTTCACGCGCACGAAATTCATTAGTGAATTTGGGCGAGATTTTTCGTGAATGCCAAATTTTAAGCGAAAACTCTTCAAATCCGAGCGAAATTATTGAGAGAATTTTAGAACGAACGAATTACGGCAAAAACGAAAAATTAACCGAAACCGAAGCAACTGAACGAAGCGAATACCTTTCAACCCTAGTGAGTGAAGCAAAAAATTACGCAGATTTGGCGAGTTTTTTGGAAGACGCCGCGTTGATGAGTTCAACCGATGCGAAAAGTGGCGATGAAGTGAATTTAATGACCTTGCACACCGCGAAAGGTTTGGAGTTTCCAGTAGTATTTTTGGCGGGAATGGAAGAAGGGATTTTTCCGCACAGCCGAGTTTTTGATACCGGCGAAGATGATCTAGAAGAAGAACGCCGACTTTGCTATGTGGGAATGACACGCGCACGAGAAGAATTAATTTTGAGCTATGCTGAATCGCGAGCTGTTTTTGGCCAACGAAATTACTCTAGTCCGAGCCGTTTTATTACTGATGCCGAGCTAGAGCTACCAAAAAAAGAATTTGGCGGTTGGAATGATTTTTCGAAAGAAGACGATTATAGTCAAGAGGTTAGTTTTGAAGAATTTGATGATTTTTATTCTGATGAATGCGGCTTACAAATTGGCGATCGTGTGAAAAGCCCCGCTTTTGGTGCTGGTATCGTTAAAGATATCGATGGATTGGCGGTTGAGATTGAATTTGGCAATGGCAAAATTCGAAAACTAAATGCCGAATTTGCCCGCCTCGAAAAGCTCTAAAAATTTGACCTTTCGAATTTTATTTGCTATAATTACTATTAATAATGCGAGTTTTACAACCTATTTATTTTTATAAAAAACAACTTTTAATTGCGGGATTTGCTTCGCTTGGATTTTTGCTTCTATTGAATATTTTTGCAGTTGCAGGCAAGAATTCCGCAAAAGCTACAGGTCAGGGAAATAAAATTTTAACTGTTTTTGAAAGCGGCCAAAAAACTTCATTCAAAACTAATGCAAAAACTGTTCGAGAAGCGCTTAAAGCACAAAAAATTAATTTCTCAAAAGAAGACAGTGTCGAGCCGGGGCTTGATGAAGAATTAACCGGCGCTGAATACAGCATTAATATTTACCGCGCAAAACCGGTGGTTATTGAAGATGGCGAGCTAAAAACAAAAATTCTAACCGCAGCGCAAACCCCTCGCCAAATCGCCGAAAAAGCTGGCTTAAACGTTCATAATGAAGATAAGCTTGCTTTTGAGGAATCAGGAAATATTCTTGAAGACGGCTCAATAAATACATTAAAAATTACTCGTGCTAAAGAAATTTCTGTCGATCTATTTGGAAAAACCGAAAGTTTTCGAACGCAAGCCAAAACTGTTGAGGATTTCTTGAAAGAAAAGAAAATCGTTCTTGGAAAAGATGATGGTATTTCGATTGACCTAAAAACTCAAATTGCGAATGGATTGAATTTTCGAATTTGGCGAAACGGCAAGCAAACTTTGACCGTTGAAGAACCAACAGATTTCCAAACTGAAACAATTCAAGACGCTAATAAAGATTCTGGCTACAAAGAAATTAAAGAAGCCGGCGAAAAAGGTACTAAGAGCGTAACTTATGAAGTTGAAATGCAAAATGGTAAAGAAATCTCACGCAAAAAAATCAATGAAACCGAAATTAAGGCCGCTAAAAAACAAGTGGTGATTGTTGGAACAAAAACTAGCCTTCCTGCCGGATCACACACAGATTGGATGAGCGCGGCTGGAATTTCTGCTAGCGATTACGGATATGTTGATTATATTATCACCAAAGAATCAACTTGGCGACCAACTGCTCGAAATGGACAATATTACGGTTTGTACCAAACATCTATTTCTAACCTAAATAACCATGGTTGTTCAGGCTCAACTTTGAGCGATCCTATTTGTCAGCTACGTTCAGCATCAATTTATGCAA
This sequence comes from Candidatus Nanogingivalaceae bacterium, assembly GCA_015257755.1. Classification (GTDB taxonomy): domain Bacteria; phylum Patescibacteriota; class Saccharimonadia; order Saccharimonadales; family Saccharimonadaceae; genus Nanogingivalis. The sequence continues at coordinate 2,592 of JABZJO010000046.1, read as the reverse complement.
CAAGCCGTTATGGTTCATGGGCGGCAGCATATGCTCACTGGAAAGCGAGTCATTCGTGGTAAAGCTTAGCTTTAATCAGAAATCTAGTCAAAAAAAATCCAAAAAAAGAGAAAATTCAAATTTAAAAAATAATAAATCTCTCGGGCAACATTGGTTGCGCGATAGATTTATTTTGGACGGAATCGCTGAAGAAGCCGAAATTAAAAATGGCGATTTTGTGCTTGAAATTGGCCCCGGCCTTGGAACACTAACTTCTTCACTCTTAAGGTATGCCGGCGATGCGGGCGAAGTTCTTTCAATCGAGTTTGATGAAAACTTGGCAAAAAAACTACCAGCGCAATTTCCAGGCAAGAATCTCACTGTTCAAAACGCGGATTTTTTAGATTTTGATCTTTCGAAATTACCAAAAAAATATAAAGTTGCCGCAAACGTGCCGTATTACATTACTTCAAAAATTATCGAAAAACTACTCACGAGCGACAATAAACCAAGTGTTGCTGCGCTTTTAGTTCAAAAAGAAGTAGCTGAGCGAATTTGCGCAAAACCCGGAGATTTAAGTATTCTAGCGATTGCCTCACAGATTTATGCAAATGCCGAGCTTGGCCAAATTGTTGAACGAGAGTTTTTTACGCCACCACCAAAAGTTGATTCTCAAGTGGTTATTTTAAAGGCTAGAGAACAAAATCTAATTGAAAAATTTAACCTCGAAAACAATTGTCAAATTTCTGAAAAAGAATTCTTTCGAATTGTTAAGGCTGGTTTTGCAGCAAAACGCAAAAAAATTTCGAAAAGCTTGAGCGCTAATCTTGCAATTTCGAAAGAAAAATCTGCTGAAATTTTAGAAGCTTGTAAAATTTCGCCAGATCTACGCGCACAAGATTTAAAAATTAACGATTGGCTAAAAATTTCGAAATTATTTTTCAACCGATAAGTCTTTTCTAGCTCAATCTTTTTTGTGTTCGCTGCTATTATATGATATAATTATAAGCAGTATGACAAAGAAAAAACTCTATATCACAACCGCAATTCCTTACGCAAATGGCGCGCCACATATTGGTAACGCGCTCGATTATTTAATTGCCGACATTTGGTCAAGATATCAACGACAGCAGGGAAATGAAGTTCGTTTTCAAGTTGGGACAGACGAGCATGGAAATAAAATTGCTGAAAAAGCAGCCGAAAACGGCTTAACTCCGCAAGAATATGTTGACGGAACTGTTCAAAATTTCAAAAATTTAATGGACAAAATGAAAACAACTTACACGGATTTTATCCGAACAACAGATTCACATCACGTTGGGGCTTCACAATATATCTGGATGAAACTTCAGCCTTATATCTATAAAAATACTTACGAAGGCTGGTATTGTACAGGTTGTGAAAGTTTTTACACCGAGAAAGAAGTAGCCGAATCACATGGAGTTTGTCCAAATCACCAAAAGCCTTTCGAAAGACTTTCGGAAGAAAACTATTATTTGCGAATTTCAGAATTTACTCCAAAAATTATCGAAGCGATTGAATCAGATCGAATGAAAATCGTTCCAGAATATCGCAAGAAAGAATTTTTAAACTTTCTAAAAGGTGGACTCGAAGATGTTTCAATTTCACGACCAAAAAAGAATCTAACTTGGGGAATTCCAGTTCCTGGCGATCCAGAACAAATTATGTATGTCTGGATTGACGCCTTAGCAAACTACCTAACTGTTATTGGCTATCCTGACATTCCTGAATGGGAAGATTTCTGGCCTGCAAACGTGCAAGTCATTGGTAAAGATATTTTGCGTTTTCATGCTGGAATTTGGCCAGCAATGCTACTCGGCCTTGGGTTACCTCTACCTAAAACTCTATTAGTTCACGGTCATATTTCAAGCAATGGTATAAAAATGAGTAAATCTATCGGAAACGTGGTTGATCCGAATGAAATTATCGATAACTATGGACTAGATGCTTTTCGATATTATTTCTCGCGCCACATTGCAACTCAAGATGATGGTGATTTCACTTGGGAGAAATTCGAAAATGCCTACAATAACGAACTGGGTAACGATTTGGGAAACTTAGCCTCACGCGTAGCAAACATGGTTAAACGGTATCAGTCTGGCGTGATCGGTGAAATTCCTCGCGATGAACACGACCGCCACACTTACAACAGCTATATGAAAGGCTTGGAATTCAATAAAGCTATTGATGAAGCTTGGGGATTGGTTCGCGCGCATAATCAATATATCGAGGGCGTAAAACCTTGGGAAATTGCTAAAAAAGCAAAAGAAGACAAGGATGAAGAAAATCACTTAGCAGAAGTTCTTGCGCACTCAGTTTCAGGGCTTCTTCAGATTGGTGAAATGCTTAAACCTTTCATGCCTGATACAGCCGAAAAACTCCAAACAATTTTTGGTAGCGGTGTAATTCGTGATGAAGAGATTGGATTACTTTTCCCAAAGATTTATATTAAAACTGAAGATCCGCGTGCCGCAAAAATTGCAGCAGTACAAAATAAGCAGCAATCTAAAAAATAACCAAAGAACCTCGGCTCAATGCTGAGGTTTCAACTTTTCGAAAGGATAAAATGAAAATTATTGATTCACATTGTCA
>JABZJO010000045.1:0-4865 GCA_015257755.1 Candidatus Nanogingivalaceae bacterium | reverse complement strand
CCATAAATTCTTCAAGTTCCGCAAACTCAACAATTTCGTCGTACATTGCCGAAACTTCATCTTTCGAAAAACCTAAAAGCGCACCGTTAAGATAAATATTTTCACGGCCAGTTAGCTCCGGATTGAATCCAACGCCAAGCTCAATAAATGGAATTAATGTCCCGTTAACTTTTACAGTTCCTTTTTCAGGAGTATAAATTTGTGAAATAATTTTTAAAAGAGTCGATTTTCCTGAGCCGTTTCTTCCAACTATGCCAAAAAAATCACCTTTTTCAACTTTAAATGAAATATCTTTTAAAACATGCTGTTCTTTGTAACCTTTAATTCCTTTTGTCCAGTTTACAAAAGCCTGTTTAATACCGTTAGCCTGTTCAGTTGGCAAACGAAAGCTTTTCGAAACATGTTTCACCTCTAAAGCGTATTTTCCCATTACATAATCTCCGCAAATTTCTTTGAATTTTTATTAAAATACCAAAGTCCGAAAACAACCAAAAATATTGCTAGCGAAATTGGAATTATTGCTATCCAATAATTTTGGAATAGTGTCCAAAAAGTTGGCGTTTCTAGCGCAATTAAATTATGGCGAATATCCTGGATTGCTAGCGCTATTGGATTAAGCATCATTAATTTTGCAACCGATACACCAAAAATAGAAACTTTCGCCACCATTGAAATTGGATACATAATTGGCATTGAATACACCAAAATCTGCATAAAGACCTCCCAGATATGCGAAACATCGCGGAATTTAACATATAGAGTCGACAAGATCAATGCAAGACCAAAAGCAACTGCAAATAACAGAATGATATTAAAAGGTAGCCACAAAACTGTTAGATGATACTTCACTCCTGCAAATATTGCAAACGCTAGCACTACTAGAAGATTTATCGAAAGCGAGATTAAAGCACTCACCATCGAAGAAAGAATCACGATGTATTTCGGAAAATTAATCTTCCGCATCAAATCACCGCGGGCAACAATAGACGTCATTCCTAGTGTTACAGCTTCAGTAAAGAACGCCCAAAGCGAAAGGCCCAAAAGCAACGTAATTGCATAGTTAGGGATTGAAGGGTCAGTAATTCGCAAAAATTTAACAAAAACAAAGTACATCACCACAAAAATCATAAGCGGTTTTAATACCGACCATAGAATCCCTAAAACTGACCCCTGGTACCTTAATTTAAAATCTGTTTTAACGAGCTCCGCAAGTAAGACTCGGTTTCTCTTATCAAAAAATCCCATTTTAGTCATTATGCTTACAATTATACCATATTAATCTATTAAAAAAAAGATCACTCTCGAGAGAGAATGACCTTTTTAAAAACTATTGTTTTAATTTCCACTGTTGAGAAAGAGTCTGGTTTCTTGAATATAACTGTAACTTAGTACCGGACACGCCTATCATCCCTCCAGATACATCTATAGTCTTGTTGGAATCACAGGCGGATAAAATTTCATACAATCCGTTATCGCTCTTTAAAATTTTCCATTTTTGAGCACAAGTTCCGTTATAATCATAGAGTTGGAGTTTAGTACCGTTTGATATTCTACCACCAGATACATCAATTACTTTACCATTATCACTACGGATGATATAAAGATTGTCTGAAGTTTTTTCGATAGTAAAATTCTGAGCAAGTGTTTTATTTTGGTTGTATATTTGTAAATTCGCACCATTAGTCATTCTACCACTAGCTACATCCATCGCTAATGTAGTCATGGTTGAAACTACATGCTTACCTTCTACCTCATCGCTATTAGATATTTGTTCATCTAAAGCCTTGATAGTGTTAACATCCTCAATCTTCCATCTTTGTGCATCGGTGTTATTAGAGCTATAGCCTTGAAGGTATGAGCCGTTAGCATTAATAGCACCATTAACAACATCTATAACAAAACCTCCAGAACAAGCATTTTGAATCTTATAAGCACCTCTTTCATCGGCGTGAATTGACCAAAGTTGCTCGCAAGAATTTTGTCTATCATGATTGAAACGTAACTGCTTAGCATTTACATTCTCAGTTATTTCCAAAAAACTTCCACTAGATATACTTTTAATTTTATAGAACACTCCGTCATACTTTTTTATCTCAAATTGTTGAATTGGACTATTTGAGACAAAATCTACGATATGAGCGGAAGCTTCTTCATTCTTAATACCTATAACCTTGTTAGATACAAAATTCGAAATCTTAAACGTTCCATTTAAGCCTTGAGATAAAGATTTAATATTGAACTCTTGAGATGGCGTATCATTCCTGCTATAAAGTTGAAGTTTAGCACCAGAAGAATTTACATTTCCGCCGGCTATATCCAACGCTTTATTTCCATTACACTTAGAAAGAATTTCAATCTTTCCGTTAGGTTTTCTACTTAAAGCCCATTTTTGTGCACAAGTTCCGTTATAATCATAAAGTTGAACCGAAGCTCCATTAATAGTTCTTCCTCCAGCCACATCAAGAACTTTTCCCGATCCTAAGTTTCTAATAACGTAATATCCGTCGTCAGTCTGTTCGAATGAAAATTGTTGCGCTTTAGAACTATTTGCAGCATAGATTTGAATACGAGCACCATTTGAGTTGATTGCGCCATTTTCAATATCTAAATTTAATGAAGAGTTAGCCGAAACTGCATAAGAATCTTTAGGCAAAGCCACATTAGATTTAACAATTTCAACCTTGTCATCAGTAGTTGAACCAAATAACTGATTGTAGAACATGAAGAAATTACGATTTCCGTAAGCGCCACAATTTGCAGTTCCTGGGAAGTTTGCAAGTGCTGCATCATTTGGAACATATGGAGTGTAGATATACAAGCTTAGTGTTGCAACATTTTCAATATTAACTCGTTTTGTTCCACATGCTGGATTTGGCGAATATTGTATATTATTCCAACCAATTCTCAAAGAGTATCCACCATCTTTATAGTGATCTTTATAATATTTTAATTGCCAGGCAGCCAGAGTCATTTGTTTATAAAAACCAGCTTTCGAATTTACACAAGCAGCAGTATAGTTTGGCCCAGAATCAGGACAACCATAGCCCATTGCATATTTATATTGACCCTTTACTGGCCAATTATCATTTAAGACATTCTGTGATTCCTTTTTTAATAGGACTAAAAGAACCTTCGGGCTAATTCCATATTCTTGAGCAGCATTATAGATAATTTGCGCAGCTGATATCCCGCCGCTAAACGCGCCACCACCTTTTTCGAAAGAAGTTTCACCCGTATTTGGATTTTCGTGATAGTTGTTTATACAAACATACGGCGGTTGATGCCAATAACTCGAATGTTGAGCCGCCGCAAATTGCGCCGCAGTTCGTCCATCACCCCTACCAGACGGCCCACTTCCCCAAGTGTCACATTGTCCAACTTGACTATTTAAAAATGCCTGAATTTGTTGAACATTCATAGAGTCTTTATCATAAAAAACACTATCATCAATAATTCTTCCCGGATTAAAATCAGTTGCACGCACTGCACTTGAGATATTTCGAATTATAGCTAAAGCACTAAAAACAATTAGTGCTACAACTGGAACCCCAATAAAAACTGCTTTTCTAAATTCTCTATTTCTCGATCGTAAAACTTTGAGCATCAGATTTTCCTTCTTGTTTTTGTTTTATATTTTTATATGTTGTTACCGCAGTCCACTTACCAGATTTAAGATCATTATCACTGATTTTTTTTGAAACAGCCTTGCAATACTTATTATTTGGACTTTCCAAAATTTCAGTTGAAAGTTCAATAGTAGTTCCGTCTGTATGGGTTAAAGTATATGAACATTTTCCATTACCATCATCATAAAGCAATCCTGAAATTTGTCCAGCAACACGAACTGCGCCATCTTCAACTTGAACCGTTGTGTAAGTCGGGAAACTAGTATATCCTGATGTATCAGTAGTTCCTTCTGCGCGATCTGTTGTCGTATTCTTAGTTTTTGAGTCAATAATCTTTTTTTCAGACTCGTCTTGTTTTTTATTCTCATCTTCAGATTTTTTTGAATCTGTTTTCTTATCTTCGACTTTCGAAGTTTTTTCTTCTTTTTTATTTTCACTTTTATCGCTCTTTCGTGAATTCATCCACCAAAAAGCTCCGCCAGCTCCAAGCAGTAAAATAATCGCAATAATTACGAAAACAATAATTTTAGTTTTTTTAGTATTTTGTCTATTTATTTTCATTTTTTCTCCTGAAACAATTTTATCATAAGCTCAATAAAAAATCAACGTTTTTAAAGTTTTTTTAAACTTTTTATGTTATAATATAACTACTATGAAAAAACTCGTCACGATTATGATACCCGCCTATAATGAGGAAAAAGCTCTACCAAAACTTTTCGAAAGGCTAAATCTTTTAGCCAACAATGTAACAAAGTACGATTTTGAATTTCTTTTTATAAATGACGGGTCGAAAGATCGAACGATGGAAATCATTCACGACCAAAGCGAAAAAGACTCGCGAATTTCATATATCAATTTAAGCCGTAATTTCGGCAAAGAAAATGCGATGCTCGCTGGATTTGATTACGCTAAAGGTGATGCTCTAGTGATTATTGATGCCGACCTCCAAGATCCGCCTGAATTAATTCCCGCAATGATTAATCTTTGGGAAGATGGCTATGATGACATTTATGCTAAGCGTGAATCTCGCGAAGGTGAAACTTGGCTTAAAAAACAAACTTCAAAATGGTTTTATAATATTCTTGACACTATTTCACAAATTGAAATCCAACGAGATACTGGGGATTTCCGTCTACTCGATCAGCGAGCTGTCGAGGCTTTAAAAACCTTGCGCGAAACAAACCGTTATACAAAAGGTATGTTTTCTTGGATCGGTTTTAAGAAAAAAGAAATTACCTA
>JABZJO010000044.1:0-4888 GCA_015257755.1 Candidatus Nanogingivalaceae bacterium | reverse complement strand
GCAGAAAGCCGATGAGACTGCTGAAAATGTTAAAAAAGAAGCTGCTAAAATTCAAAAAAGAGCTTTAAACACAATTGACGGTGCAAAAAAAGGTTTCGAAAAGAAAGTTTAATAGAAAAACATAATCAATAAAAAGACGGTTGAGATTACCGTCTTTTTTAGTATATTATAGAACTAATATAAAGTTGTTTTTACCTTTTTTGACTATTCCGCTTTGGTTAATTTCAATATCTTCATGGATTTTTTCGCCATTAAATGAAATAGCATTTCCCGAAATAAGCCTTTTTGCTTCACCCTTACTTTTCGTTGTTTCTGAATTTACTAATATATCTGTAATAACTTGGTCTTTAGTAGTTGAAGGTAATTCATTTTTAAGGATGTTTATTTCTTCTGAAGTTAACGAATTAAATTCTTTTCCGCCAAAAAGTACTTCTGTTGCAGATATAACATTTTTTGTAGTATTTTCGCCATGAACAATTTCAACAACATTTTGCGCTAGAGCTTTTTGAGCGATTCGTAGATGAGGATTGTTAAGATGTTCTTGTTCAACAGATTCGATCTCTTCTTTTGTTAGAGTGGTAAGAATTTTAAGATACTCAAAAACACTTTGATCGTCGGAATTTAACAAAAATTGGTACAGCTTGAAAGGTGAAGTTTTCGAAGAATCTAACCAGAGCGCTCCTCCTTCGGATTTTCCGAATTTTCGCCCTGTCGAACGGTTGATTAAGAGAGGCGCAGTCATCGCAAAGACTTCATCTCCTTCTTTTTTTCTAATTAGATTTACTCCAGAAAGAAGGTTACCCCATTGATCACTTCCACCAATTTGAAGAGAAACACCCTTATTCTTGTGAAGGTACCAGAAGTCATAACCCTGCAATAATGTATAAGTAAATTCGGCAAAACTAAGACCGTTGCCATTATTAATTCGACTTTTGAAGAAGTCGCGACTAATAAGTTCAGCCATGTTAAAGTTTTTTCCTATATCGCGAAGGAAAGGTATTAATTCAATTTTTGAAAGCCAATCTGCATTATTTACAACTTCAAAATCTTGTCCTGCGAATAATTTTGAAACCTGTTTTTTTAATGCTTCAGTGTTTTTTGCAACTTTTTCGGCAGATAGCAAATCTCGTTCTTCTGTGTCTCGCATATCACCGATCATTCCAGTTCCACCACCAACAAGGAGAACTACTTTATGTCCATGATCAAGAAAGCGACGGACCATCATATAAACACTTAAATGGCCAATATGAAGACTATCTGCAGAAGGGTCGGCACCAAGATAAATTGTTAGTTTTTCTTTATCTAAAATTTCCGGATCCTTAAAAGTGGTTTGATTCCAAAAACCTCGCCATTTTAGTTCTTCTGATAGTTTCATTTTGTCTCCTATTATTTGATTATATAGTATATATTAACATAAAAAGTGTTTTTTTTCCACTAAATGGGTTTAGAAAGCATCTTGAAATGCACAAGCATGTGCGGTATAATTGTAGTCAGTATGGATAGAAGAAATAGGCTTAATAAAGAAAAGAATTCTACCGAAAAACGTACATCTTTGAAGAAAGGTGGTACGCTTAAAAGGCAGAAGCAGAATAATCTAGGTTTATATACAAATTTAGCACATAGAATGAAAGAAAAAAAAGACTCTAGGGCTCGCGAAAGAGCGGAATACCTTGCAAGCTTACCAAAAGACCCAGTGAAGAGATTCTTTTATAAGTTACATCCAAAGCGGGTTTTGAAATATTGGTTCAGTAAACAAGGCTTATTTATGGGCCTAAAAATTTTAGGCGCAATAATTATCCTTACCGGGGTTGCTATTGCTGCTGCTTTTGCTTATGTTTCGAAAGATCTAAACCAAATCAAGCCTGAAGAATTGGCAAAACGAGTTCAGACAACGGTGTCTAAGTATTATGATCGCAACGGTGAGCTTTTATGGGAAGATAAAGGTTCTGGAGATTATAAACTGGTTGTTGAGAATTCTGAAATATCCGACTACGTTAAAAAAGCTACAGTTGCTATTGAGGATCGAGATTTTTATAAGCACAAGGGTGTTGACCTAACAGCTATCGTTCGAGCTTTTGTAAATAATTTTAAAGGTGGTGCTACCCAGGGTGGCTCAACATTAACTCAACAATTAATTAAGCAGGTTTATTTTTCGAACGAGTCAAATGAACGTGGCCTAAGTGGAATACCGCGAAAAATTAAAGAGATGATTTTAGCGGTTCAAGTTGAGCAAATGTATAATAAAGATCAGATTTTGTCACTCTATCTAAATGAGTCCCCTTACGGTGGACGAAGAAACGGAGTTGAATCTGGTGCTCGAACGTACTTCGGAAAAAGTTCTAAAGATCTAACTTTAGCTGAAGCAGCCCTATTGGCTTCTATTCCTAATAACCCCGCAATTTACAATCCCTACAACAGAGAATTTAACAAGAGTCTAGTTGAGCGTCAACATAAAGTGCTAAACGATATGGTTTCTTGTGGATTTATTACTGAAAAAGAAGCTAAAGAAGCTAAAGATTTTGATATTTTGGCAACTATCAAACCAGAGAGAGACCAGTATGCAAATATCAAAGCACCGCACTTCGTACAGGAAGTTAAAAAGAAACTTGAAGAAAAGCTTGGTGTGAAAGTTGTCGGTGCTGGAGGTCTTACCGTAAAAACAACAGTAGATCTTAAAGCTCAATCACTTGCTGAATCGGCTGTTAATGCAGGTTCTAAAACACTGTATATTAGCGGTGCCGACAATATCGCTATGACATCAGTGGATGTTACTACTGGACAAGTTATCGCTCAGGTTGGATCAGTTGACTATAATAAAGAGGGTTATGGCCAAACAAATGCTGCAACTTCATCTCTAGACCCTGGGTCAAGTATTAAGCCGGTGGTTGATTATGCTGCTTTATTTAATAAAAAGGATACAGTTTATACTCCAGGTACCATCTTAAAGGATGAAAATATTGACTCTCAATACTGCGCTGGAACTTACGGGTCTTGTCAACTTAGAAACGCCTCTAAGCAGTTTTATGGAAGTGTTCCTATACGATTTAGCTTAGGTAACTCTTTAAACATTGCTGCAGTTAAAGCTTTAGCAATAGTTGGAGTTAATGATGGTGTTAGTGTTGCACAGCAGCTTGGTGATAAGTCTTACTGTAAAAATAGCAACGCTGGTCTTTCTGCCGCTATTGGTGGTGGATGTTCAGTTCATCAAGATGAGCATACGAACGCTTATGCTTCTATCGCTCGCGGAGGTGTATACAAAGAGCTAACTTACTTTACTGAGGTTAAAAATTCTTCGAATCAAAAAATTTATGAATGGAAAGATGAATCTAAGCAGGTTATTGACCAGCAGGCAGCGTACGAATTGACAGATATCCTTTCTGATGCTAGTGCTCGAACGACAACCTTTGGAAGTCAGAGTCGAAGTTATGGATTTGTTGTTCCAGGGGTTTGGACAGCCTCAAAAACAGGAACAACTGACAACGGTAAAGGAGCTGCAAAAGATTCGTGGATGATGAGCTACTCTTCTGTTGTAGCCACTGGTGTTTGGAGCGGTAATCATGATGGACGAGCTCTAAGATCTTCCGATAACAGTGCTGTGCGTCGAGTAGTGAATGACTATATGAGTTCCGTACATAAACAGGTTTATACTGCAAACGGAAAATGGAAATCTGGCGATAAGATAGATAAACCTGCGGGCATCAGAAGCTGTACTATAAATGGAAGAACCGATATTTGTCCTTCTTGGTGGGATAAAAACAAAACCGGTTCAACATCTAGAGAAGTCGAGTTTGATAGTATTTCGAAAAAGAAAGCGACAAAATGTACACCCGATTCAACTCGTATTAAGTTAACTGTATTTGAAGTAACAGACCCTATTTCGAAGAAGAAATCGGTTACAGTTCCAGATGGATATAACATCAATGAAGAAGACGATATACATAAGTGTTCTGATAGCCAACCAAGCATATCGGGCGTTTCTTACTCAAGGCATCCGAATTCAAACACATATAGAATAAATGTCAATATTAATAAAGGTAATTTTGATATAAATTCTGTTGTAGTAAAAGTTGATGGTGCTACTATTAGTACCGCCGTTCCAACTGGAAATACTTTATCTACAGACTACACATTCAGTAAGGCTGGTCAGAATATAACTGTTGAAGTTTCTGATTCTGGCGGTTATAAAATTTCAAAGAGTTATACAGGGCCATCTTCGATAAGTTCGAATAGCAGTTCTAGCGATTCTGGAAATTAAAAATAAATCACCCTTTCAAAGGGTGATTTTAAATTTGTCTTCGGCTTTGCATCGCGTGTATAATTGCTTGGATAAAATCTCCAATTCCTCCGGGAATATTTACGAAGAAATTAAGAAGCCATACAAGAAGAAAAATAAGAACTGTTGCACCAATCGCGCTACCAAAACCGAAAGCTATTCCGCGAAAGAAGTTAACTTTATAGACTGTCCAACGATTAGGATATATATCGTTAAAAACCTCTTCAAGGAGTCCAATTTGAGCACCCTTAGTGTTGTCGTCGGAAATTTTTTTCTGAGCTTTCTTTAAAAATTTATTCATCGAGCATATTTTACTACAAAAAAGCCAAAAACGCAAGCACTTTGATTTTATCCGAGATAAGTGATAAAATGGTAAAAAGGAGCTATTGTGAATAACGAACTAAAAAATGCTGAAAATCATTTATCGAAATCAGCTTTCGAAAATCTTAAAATTTGGTTTTTAAGTAAACGATACAAGGAATTTCATACAGAAATAAAAAAAATAATTCTTGATGAAAAATGGGAAGAACTAGAAGAGTCTTTTTTTAAGGTTTTGGAATTTGGTACTGCAGGACGGCGAGGGAAGGTTGGCGTCGGGCCAAACCGGATTAATTT
>JABZJO010000001.1:0-27470 GCA_015257755.1 Candidatus Nanogingivalaceae bacterium | reverse complement strand
GTTCACGAACATCTGCGGAATTTTGACCATCAAAATCACCAGAATTTACGATAACGCCCTCACCATGATAACAGATATCGTCATCTGCAACCCCTTCTGGTTTTTCGACAACCTTGACAATATCAAGGTCAAATTTTTTAGCAAATTCATAATCACGCTCATCATGAGCAGGAACAGCCATAACCGCACCCTCACCATATCCACCAAGAACATAATCACTAACCCAAACTGGAATTCTCTTACCGTTCGCTGGATTTACAACATAGCTACCAGTAAAGATACCTGTTTTTTGTTTATTCTCTTGGCGTTCAATTTCTGTTTTTTTCAAAGATTCTTTTTTATATTCTTCAACTTTATCTTTCGTTAAATCATTAACTAGCTTATCAAGAAGAGGGTGTTCAGGTGCAACTGTCAAGAAAGTCGCCCCAAAAAGTGTATCTGGACGAGTTGTGAAAACCTTAATCTTTTCACCTTTTGCATTGCCCCCAGCAACTTCAAATTCAATCTCTGCACCCTTAGATTTGCCAATCCAATTTCGTTGCATTGTCTTAATTTTTTCAGGCCAGTCAAGATTATCAATATCTTCCAAGAGCTCATCAGCATAAGCCGTAATTCTAAAAAACCATTGAGTCATTCGCTTCTTTGTGACTTCTTCACCACATCGCCAACAACGCCCATTCTCAACCTGCTCGTTAGCAAGAACAGTCTTATCATTGTCACACCACCATTGATAACTTTCTTTTCGGTAGGCTAGACCTTTTTTATATAATTCTCGAAAAATCCATTGCGTCCATTTATAATATTCTGGATTCGAAGTATTAATTTCTCGCGACCAATCGATTGAAATACCAAGACGCTTGAATTGTTTTTTAAAGTTGGCAATATTTGTTTTTGTTGCTTCCTGTGGTGAAATTCCAGTCTTAATCGCATAATTTTCAGCCGGCAAACCAAAAGTATCCCAACCAATTGGGTTTAATACATTTTTTCCTTTCTGTCGATAAAACCTCGCAATCGAATCTACAATAGTGTAACTTCGCGCATGCCCCGTGTGAAGTCCAGCACCGCTTGGATACGGGAACATTCCTGAAATATACATTTTTTGTTTCGAATGGTCAGCTTTAACTTCATATAGCTTTGAGTCGTCCCATTTTTTTTGCCATTTTGCTTCAATTTCAATCGGATTATATCTTTTCATACTATTTTAAATTATACCAAAAATAGTATAAAAAATCAAAAAATCACCATAGAGTAACCTTATCGCAAATATATTCATTCTCATCAGTTAAGTAAACCTCAACCAGCTCATTATTTTTGTAAAATTCAATTCTGTTTTGAAGATTGCTAATTTCTGGCTCAATAACATTATTCCACCAACTTTTACCAGAACGACATATAACACGCCTTTTATACTCTTGCATCACTCTTTTTTTAAAAATATTTGGTAAAATAAGTATAAAACTAATCTTTTTTGAAAGTAGTCGCTTTAAAATCTCATCGTCTTCACTAATAAATATAATTTCGAAATTACCCGAATAATATTCTTCTTCAATTTTCTGTACACAAAAATCAAAAAAATGAGATCTTTCAGCTTCATTCATCATTTTAGTTTTACTACTTTCGTTAAATTCCATATCTAAAAATCGCTTTTTAGATATTTTTGAAAGAGTAGTTTTGCCCAAACAAGGATACGCTGCAATAATTTTAGTTTGCATTTATTTCTTTCAAGAATTCATCTTCATCCATAACTTTTACACCTAGTTTTTCGGCCTTCGAAATTTTTGTTGCACCAACTTTTTCGCCAATTACCAAAAAATCTGTAGTTTTCGAAATTGTTTTTTGGAATTTTCCACCCAACTCTTCAATTTTTTCTGCAGCTTTTTCACGCGCCATTGTTTTTAGCGTTCCGGTAATTACAAAATTTTTACCACTTAAGATCCCTTCATTTTTTGCAAAATTTTGCACTTTTACGCCAAAATCGAACATTTTATTCAAAATCTGTAAATTTTCATCATCACTAAAATACGCCAAAATACTTTCAGCCACTTTTTCACCGATTCCATCGATAGATAATAAATCTTCTAGCTCAGCATTTTGAAGATTTTCAAAACTGACAAACTTTTCCGCTAAAATTTTTGCAGTTTCACCTCCGACATGGCGAATACCTAGCGCCGCAATAAATTTCGCAAGTTCAGGTTTTTTCGAAGATTCAATTGCTTGAAGTAGATTATTCACAGAGAGTTCTGCAAAACGTTCAAGTTTCAATAAATCATTCTTTTGAAGATTGTAAACATCTGCTAGATCTTGAATTAAACCTTTTTCAACTAGTAGATTTACATTTTTCTCACCTAAATTCTCAATATCGAGACCCGCTTTTGAAGCATAAAAAGTAATCGTTTTTTTAAGGATTAACTCGGAATTTAAGCCTTTCGCACGATACGCAACCTCACCTTCTGGACGATAAAATTCAATTTCAGGAAATTGTTTTGAAAGCTCTTTTTCGAAATTAAAAATTTCAGCATTTTTTGGACGAAGTTCCGGCAAAACTCGCAAAATCTTTGGAATAATATCACCCGCCTTAAAGACAACTACTGTATCTCCAATTCTAATATCTAGTCGCGAAATTTCATCCGCATTATGAAGGCTAGCATGACGAACAGTGGTTCCAGCGAGCTGAATTGGCGCAAAAACCGCAACCGGAGTTGCTATTCCTGTCCGGCCAATCGAAATTACAATATCTGAAACCACCGCAGTAGCTTCTTCCGGAGAATATTTAAATGCAATCGCTGCGCGCGGCTGCTTACCAACTATCCCGAGTTTCGAAAACTTATCACGATTATTAATTTTTACAACTAACCCATCCGTATTAAACGGAAGTTCTTTTCTTTTTTCACTCCAAAACTCAATAAAATCAACAACTTGTTTAATTCCTATGATTTTTTTAGCCTGCTCATTAACTGAAAAGCCAAGGTTTTTTAATGCTAAATAGGCAAATTCATTAGTTTTAATTTCTTTAGGGTTTTCGCGAATAATATCATAAGCTCGAAAGTGTAGTGGTCGAGAAGCTGTAATTAAAGGATCTAACTGACGAATCGTTCCTGCGGCCAAATTACGAGGATTTGCAAATTCAGGATCACCCTGCTCCTTTCGGACTTTATTTATCTTATCGAAGTCATCTTTTAAAATTACAATTTCACCACGAACCTCAGTTCTGCCATTTTCGAAAAAAGCAAATTCTTTTTCTGCTCGCAAAAAGAATGGGATATTTTTAATAGTTCGCACATTGCTCGACACATCTTCACCAACAAAAGAATCACCTCGAGTCACAGCCCGCACAAACTCCCCGTTTTCAAAAATTAGAGAACAGGCTAGCCCGTCCATTTTTATATCTGCAAAAAAAATATCTTCTAGCGTTGGATCTATTTTTTTAATTCTCTCAAACCATTCAACAATTTCACTTTCACTAAAAACATCGTTTAAGCTAAGCATTCTACTTGCATGTTCAACTTTTGAAAACCCACCCTTTACGACATTCCCAACTCTCTGAGTTGGTGAATTTCTTGATATAAATTCAGGATGTTCGGCTTCTATCTTTTTTAATTCTGAAAATAACGAATCGTAGACAGAATCTGGAACACTTGCGTTGTCGAGCGTATGATATTCAAAAGAATATTGATTTAATAATTTAACTAAATCTTGATATCTATTTTTTTTATCTATTATCGCCATCAACAATCCTTCTATATAAAGTGTAAATATATGTAGAACTAAACACGCAAGAGAAACAAGACATTAGTAGCATTGTTATTGGCACTACTGGTATTTTCGTAAAAATCTCATTCACGGAAATCAGCCAGTTCATTAAAATAATTACAGGAATTACTATCACGAACCACAAAACAGCAACAATAAAGAGTAAGAATAGAACTCGTTTTAAAATAGCCAACCTTCTCTGTGAAACCATATCTCCAGCAATCCTTAATGCTTTCATTGGGTATGTTCCAGGAATTGTAACAATAATCATTGCAAAAAAAGATCCTATAACCCAAAAAATAGAAATCGAAAATAAAAGAAGCATAGCGGCAAAAAATAGCATTTGCTCAATTCCATCAGAAAGAAAGCTTGTCGTTCTCGCAGCTGAACCAACAATAGTAGCAAGAAATGCTGGAATTAATTGAGAGACTATGACAATAGCAACTACAGTCATCGGTATAATTGGTGCACCACAAGAATATAACGCATCACGAAGGTTAAAATTCTTATTGCCATTCATTAGATTGCGACAAATTTGAACACTAGCCAGCCAAATAAACAAGACTATAATAAAGAAAAGCAGCTGTTGGGCCTCATTTGGCGACTGTACAAGACCGCCACTACTAAAACTAGCAGCCATAACCAATCCCGCCTTACCAATCTCACCCCAAAAACCCTGGAAATTGCCCCCATTTGTCGTGTCTGCAACAGTCTGTAAGCTTGAAATAAAATTTTGATCCATTAAACCAATGAGTACAACACCTGCAAGAGCAGATAACAATACCAAAGAAGCAAACATTTTTTTATTTTCACGAATTAATCCAAAAACATCACCCACCATTCTCCAATAACCATCAATATTTAACGGTCTAACAAAATCTCTTCTTTTTGAAATCCGGAAACTTCTGTGAGGGCGGCGAGATTTAAAGTTTCGAAACCTTATCACTATATTTTTTCGCATAAAAATTCTTACACTAATCCACCAAAAATAGACTAAACTAATTTGTTTTTCGTTTGAACTTAAAATTCTTTCCTTCATCTATAACCTCGAACTATTGTCTTTTAATCTTGAAATCCTATCATCTATTGATGGGTGTGTTGAGAATAAATTTTGAAAAAAACTACGCTTCATCGGATTGACTATAAACAGATTTGCTGTTGTAGAATTCTGCTTTCTGAGCGGTTTCCCATTGTTTTTTAGTTTTTGAAGGGCGCTAATCATTCCTTCAGGATATCTTGTAAGCGAAACAGCTGTCGCATCAGCCAAGAATTCGCGCTGGCGAGAGATTGCAAGTCGCGTAACTAATGCTAGCAAGGGTGAGATCATCACAAATAACAAGCCCAAAACCACAATCAATGGATTTCGATTATCATTATCGTCATCGCTCCAAATAAAAAATCTCAATACTAGTTCCGATATTAACTCAATCACAGAAGTTAACGCCACCGCAGCCATAGAAACTCTAATATCGTAGTTCTTAATATGTGACATCTCATGAGCGACAACAGCCTCCAGTTCACTTTTATCCATAATATTCAAAAGTCCCGTAGTTGCGCATATTATTGACTTTTCCGGATTAGTTCCAGCCGCAAAAGCATTAGGTGATTCATCATCTATTATGTACAACTTAGGCATAGGTAGCCCCGCAGTTATTGATATAGTTTCTACAGCAGCATAAAACCCAGGAGCAATTTCTCTAGAAACTGGTTTCGCACCATTCATATATAATACAATACTTTTCGAAATATTGTATTGAACTAAAGCATATAATATTGAAAATACTAATAAAATTAAAAAAATATAATCATTTTTATAGATATACGAAAAATATAGCCCAATTCCTGAAATTATTGCGATAAATACCATAAATATTATTACAGTATTACGTTTATTCTCAGATATTGAGCTATACACCTTTAAAACACCTCTTTTAGAATTTTACCTGAGGGGCGTTCTCAACAGCTTTTCGATCTTCAACTTCAAAGAAATCTCTTTTTTCAAAACCTAATTTTCGAGCAAATACGTTTGTTGGAAATGTTTTGATTTTAATGTTTAAATCTCGAACACCTCCGTTATAAAATCGTCGGGCACCTTGAATTTTGTCTTCAATCTCTTGTTGTTGTTGTTGAAATTGAATAAAACCTTCATTAGCTTTCAATTCTGGATAATTTTCAGCTACAGCGAACAATCGCCCAAGAGCTTGAGTCATTTCACCTTCAGCTTTAGCGGCCGCTACAACATCGTTTCCAGCGCCCATCAAACCCGCACGCGCAGAACTTACGTTTTCAAAAACTTCCTTTTCGTGTTCGGCGTAACCTTTTACAGTTTCAACGAGATTTGGAATCAGATCAGCTCGATATTTTAATTGAATAGCTATGTCACTCCATGCTTCTTCAACCCGTTCATTTAATCGAACAAGAGCGTTATATTGGCCCCAAACGAATAAACCGATCAACACAGCGATCGCGATAATTATAATAATTGCAATTGGCATTTTTCTTAAATTCTCCTACTATCGTTATTTTGGTGCGCAAGGCGGGAATCGAACCCGCACGACTGTTTAGGTCAAGGGATTTTAAGTCCCTCGCGTCTACCAGTTCCGCCACTCGCGCATATTTATATTTTACACGCCTTAACTACAAAAGTCAAGGCGTGTTTAAACTTAAGCTTCATCTTTATCAAGAAGTGGAGCAATAATCATAATAAATAGAGAAAAAGCACCAAGCACTAAGAATGTAGCCCAAGCTTTTCCCATTAATTCGCCTAGATTATTATCTAACCAAATATATACTAGGCTGATTAAAGCACAAACCATAGCCGTAAAAATATTAAACCAAATGCAAATTTGTCGAATACTTTTCACTGTTTGACTATATTTCTTCTTTTTTGATACTGGAGCAACAACTACTGGGCGAACATTTGACTCATTCTCACCTTTTCGAATTTCTACAACTCTTTGATTTTCTTCTTTCATATGGTTTCCTTTACTTAAATATTTTGGAGGCACCTACCGGATTTGAACCGGTGTAAACGGTTTTGCAGACCGCTGCGTAACCACTCCGCCAAGGCGCCAAAGTGATATAAAATGATTATACCACATACTTTTTAAAAAATAAACAGTAGCGCTATTTTTTAAAGATTTCTTCTAGACTAATATTTTGCCCCGTCTTCATATCCTTTAAAAAGAATGAATTTTCTAAGATTTCTCTATCACCAATAACTAAAGTATATCGAACACCCCTCTTATCCGCAAACTTAAAAGCTTTTTTCATATTAAAATTCTCTAACAAAACTTCAACTTTTTTACCTTGAGCGCGCATTTCGTTAGCGATTTCGAAAGATTTTTTTAGCTCCTGCTCACCACCCATTGGAATTACTAGATATTCGGCTTCTGAGCGTTTATTAAAACTCAAAAGATTTAAGTCTCGCAAACACCAAAACAACCTTGTCAACCCAATTGAGGCACCCACACCAGGGAGTTTTTCTTTCGAATAATAACTGCTTAAATTATCATATCTTCCACCGCTCGAAACCGATCCAATCTGTTTGAAATTATCTAGATTTGTTTCAAAAACTGTTCCGGTATAATAATCCAATCCTCGGACAATCAACATGTCAAGCTTGAAATATCGTTCCTGAACACCCATATTTTTTAACAAACTCGAAACTTCAGAAAGCTCCACTACTCCATTACTGAAACGTTCATTATTTATCTTTCTTGACATATCTTTAAGACTATCTAAAACCTCTTCACAAGAGCCGGAAATATTTATAAATTCAACTATTACTGAAGATTTTTCGCCCAAATCTAAATTATTTAATTGCTCAGCAAACTCTTCACTTGAAATTTTTTCAGCCCGATCAATTAAAGCCATAATTTCAGAAGATTTATCTTCAACACCTAAACCTCCAATCAAACCGCTTATAATATTCCTATTACTAATTCGAATCGTAAAATCGCCAAAATTAAGTTCACGAAAGATGCTGTAAATCACAGAAATGACTTCGGCATCATAGTTTACGCTCAATTTTTCACGACCAATAACATCAATATCGCATTGATAAAATTCTCGAAAACGACCCCTCTGAGAACGTTCACCTCGATAAACTTTACCTATTTGCGAACGTTTAAATGGAAATTGTAATTGTCCAATATTATCCGCAACATAGCGTGCAGTTGGAACAGTCAAATCAAACCGCAAACTTAAATCATTATCACCCTTTTTAAAGCGATATATTTGCTTTTCGGTCTCGCCGCCGGCTTTAGCTAATAAAACTTCAGTTCGTTCAATTACTGGTGTATCAATTGACGAAAAACCAAACTTTGCATAATTTAGCTCAATTATATTCTTAATTCGATTAAACTCAATTTGCTCCTCAGGAAGAAGCTCCATCATTCCTGGTAAAGGTTTAGTATTGATCTTCATAAATATTCCTTGTTTCTTCAATTTTATCTTTAAATAATACCATATTTTAATGTTTTTTTCAATTTTAGGGATTGCGTTTTTTGATAATTATTTTCAAAAATGCTATAATATTTTTAATATGAACTATCAGCCAAAAATTCCACTCGCAGAAAAAATGCGCCCGCAAAAACTCAGTGAAGTTATTGGTCAGAAACATTTAATTGGTGAAAATGGAATTTTACGAAAAATAATCGAAAATAAAGAGCCTATCAGTTTAATTTTTTGGGGGCCAGCTGGAACCGGAAAAACAACATTATCCCGAATTTTAGCAAACGAAGTTAATGCCGACTTTATTGAAATGTCCGCCGTAACTAGCGGAAAAAAAGATATCGAAAAAGTTGTTGAGCATGCACGCCAAAATTGGAATCTTGGAATTCGAACAATTCTTTTTGTTGATGAAATCCACCGTTTCAACAAATCACAGCAGGATGCTTTTCTTCCTCATATTGAAAGTGGTTTGATAAATCTTATCGGAGCAACTACTGAAAATCCTAGCTTTGAAATTATTACCCCATTAATTTCTCGTAGTCGAATTTTAACTCTTAAACCATTGTCTCTTTCTGAAATATCAGAAATAATCACAAAAACACTAGCAAAAATATCACCAAACACAAAAATAGAAAATAACGCCCTAGAACTTCTTGCAAAAATAAGTCATGGTGATGCACGCACCGCTCTGGGAAATCTTGAGCTTATCTTGAATTTCGAAAAAAAGCACATAACTCTCGAAACCCTCAAAGAATCGATCAATTCTCCGCTTTTAGCTTATGATAAAAATGGCGATGATCATTACGATACAATTTCAGCTTTTATAAAAAGTATGCGCGGAAGTGACGCGGAAGCCGCATGTTTTTATCTTGCGAAAATGTTAAAATCTGGCGAAGATCCAAAATTCATCGCTCGCCGAATGATTATTTTTGCTAGCGAAGATATTGGCCTTGCTGGAAATGGAGCAATCACCTTAGCAAATTCAACTTTTGAAGCAGTAGAAAAAGTTGGCATGCCGGAAGCTAAATATATTCTCTTTCATTGTGCAACCGCACTTTCGAAAAGCAAAAAATCTCGAGAAACAACTGGCTTAATGTATCAATCTTATGAACTCGTCAGAGAGTTTCCACACGCGCAAATACCCTTACACCTTCGAAATTCAACCTCAAAAATCACCAAAGATCTTGGTTATACTAAAGATTATGAATGGAAGGCTGGTTTTCAACATGAAAAAGGCTTTTTGCCACAAGAAATAATAGACTTTAAGAAGTCAGCTAATACTAACTTTAAGAATTTAAAACAAGCCGAATGGTCTCATGAAATTTCTAAAAAACTAAAAGATTAGCTCTCTAAGTCTGGTAAAATATTTTCAAGCCACAGCTTAATATCTTCCAAAATAAATTGCTCTTGCGTACTTAAATTCTCTCTTGTTGCAACCTCTTGAAATTCTTTTATAAATTTTGGAAGCATTTTTTTCAAATTCTCAGC
The DNA here is from genome assembly GCA_015257755.1 of Candidatus Nanogingivalaceae bacterium. Classification (GTDB taxonomy): domain Bacteria; phylum Patescibacteriota; class Saccharimonadia; order Saccharimonadales; family Saccharimonadaceae; genus Nanogingivalis. Next base: position 17,777 of record JABZJO010000001.1, on the reverse strand, counting down.
ACGATATTCTTCCCATAACTCTTTTTCTTGAGAGCTTAAACTCTTTGGAAAACTTCTAGCTTTATAGTGAAGCAGCAAACCATTTAATCGTTCGTCGTTAAAATCAGGGTGAAAATCAGCTAGCTCTCGAGTGGTAGAATTTCGAACAGCCTCGGCTTTAATTTCATCACTTCTCGATAAAAAGCCTTCAAAAAGTCGAGCCTCAGGAGATAAACTAATATTTTCATACCGCTCTTTCGAAATTTCATCTCTCTTTTCGAAAGCAGATCGAATATTTTCTGCAAAATGAGGATTTTTTCGCAATAAGTCTAAGTTTTTTTGAATATCTGCTAACTTAAGATTTAGCCTCTCTTGGTTTTCCTCGTTCAAAACACCAATTGGAGCAACTGCTGGACATTTATTGTATTGTAGAATTTTTGCCGCAATCGGCTTAAAGTCTGCTTGCGAACGAGTTTCGAAATCCGCCGTAATGTTCTCTAAAATTTGTTCAGCACTCCAATCAAGAAAATCTTCTGGAGAAAAGCGTAAATCCCAAACAATCACATTTTTGTTCTTAGCTGGAGCAATTGGATAAGCGGCTGTAGTTTTTTCAAACTCAACTTTAAAACGACCCGATGTATACAAAAATGGTTTTGGGTTTTCAAGGTTGATCATTTTTTGAACTTCATTTTTTGAGCGCATCTTAAATAAATACTCAAAAATCTGTGGCTGTCTCTCTTTTAATAATCGTGCTACATCTATTAATCCATCAACATCACTTAGCGCATCATGAGCATTCTCGTGAGAGATTCCATTTTCCTTAGTTAAAAGCTCAAGCTTATTCGAAGCAAATTTCTCACCAGTTTTACTATTCTCAATAAAAGGCCAGTTAATGCCTTCAGGCCGAAGCGCCCGTATCATACGTACAACATCTAGCAAATCCCATCGAGAACGATTCTCCTTCCACTGCCAATCATATGGTGGATAAAAATTTCTCCACAAAAGATGTTGAATGTGAACATCGTCGAACCGCACATTATTATAACCAACTATTACCGTATCCGGTGTAAAAAAATCCTCTACTAGCATTTTCGAGAATTCGGCTTCGGTATAGCCTTCTTCGATTGTTTTCTGCGGGCTAATTTTTGTAACCATTAATGCACTTGGGCTCGGTAAAACGTCATCGTTAAGTTTTACTAAAATATTAATAGGTTCGCCAATTCTATTTAAATTTTCATCTGTTCGCTGTCCTGCAAATTGCATAATTCGATCGTTTTGCGGACTAAAGCCGCTTGTTTCAAGATCATAAAAAAAGAAAGTCTTCATGGTTATATTTTACTCTATCCTGGTATTTTTTTCAATTTTTCTTTGCTTCTTAGCGGTTTTGTCTTGTAGTTATGTTATAATTTTATAGACTAAATAAACTTTTGTTTAGGAAAGGATTTTATATGAAAGCAAAAAGAACGATCATTAACAATATAGAGCTACTCTATATAAAAAACTCAAACCCTAATACTTTTCATCTAGAATTCAACTTTAATGCGGGTTATAATCATTCGCAAAAATCACAAGTTCCACATATTTTAGAGCATCTAATCGTTACTTTTCCAAAAGAAACTAGCGAAAAATTCTTAAGATTTGGCGCCTATTCAAACGCCAATACTTTCTACGAACGAACAAGATTTTTTATCACATCGCCGAAAGAGTTTTCAAAAGAATGTTTTGATATTTTAGCAAATTCAATTTCAAAAATACCAAGCTCTCAAGAAGATTTTGAAATTCAAAAGAAAATCGTTGAAACTGAAATTACAAATAAGTCTATAAAGCCATCAGTTCAAATTTTCGAAAAGGCTTTAAAAGAAACTTTTCCGGATATAAAAGATAAAGAAAAACATCTTAGCGAATTGAAATCTATAAATCTTACAGATATTCAGGAATTTTATCGTAAAAACTACGTTAAAAATAATCTTCGAATAATTATTTGCGCTGATTTTTCAGACACTGAACTTGAATATTTTGTCAAAGAAATCGACAAAATAAATCTACCTTCAGGAAAAGCACCAACTATAAATCTCCCCGCAATCAATCAAAAAGATTTTTCAACACTTCATAATTCAAAAACTGTTGATGAAATCTGTAAAATTTTTCATACAAACCAGCCTTTAACCGAAAAAGAGCGAGCTGCATTTTATATTTTAATGTCGTATTTTTTTCGCCCAAAAATTGGTAAAGCCTTTTTACGAGGAAGAAATACAGGCATTTTATATGGAATTAATTTTAGCCCTCACCTCAATACAATCCGAAACCACCCCTTCTTTGTGATTGGCTCAAAAATTAAATCAGAGAACAAAAACGAATTCAAAAAGATAATTAATGAGGAGTTTTCGAAAGTCAAAAATAATAAAATTGACGTTCAAGCTTTTGAAGTGATTAAGCAAAATATCAGAAATAGCGAAAAAACAACTCGCGAATCAACCGAAAAAATCGTAAATTTCTATCGCGAAGAATTTTTCACTTACGGAAAAGTTCGAAATTATCAAGAATCTTTAGATACTCTCGATAAAATCTCAACTACAGATTTAATACATATTGCAAAAAAATTTAATTTCTAGCAAAATATGCTCATAAAGTATATTCTATACTTTAATCTTCCCAATTCGAATCAACTAGTTCAAATTGATTGCCTGAAATTGAAATTATGCTTGAGTTTTCTGCACCCATTCGGCGAAGTTCGTGTTCGATTCCCATTTTCCGCAAAATATCTCGCAAACGATTTACGCCATGAATATTCATAAAGTTAGTTCTTCGAGCAAATTTCTCAATTTTATCCCCAAACACTTCATAAACACCCTCTTCTTCATTAAATTCAACAAACCAAGCTTTATTGATATCGTCTTTCGAAAGTGAAATGATAGTAATATCTTCATCTTCTTCGTTATCTTCTGCTTCATTTTGAAGACTTCTAAAATCTTCAACTTGTTTTCGAAGAGCACGAAGAACTTCTTTCAAACCCTGATGCGCGCTTGAAGAGATCGCAAAAATTTGAGAATCACCAGCAACCTTGCGAAGTTTCGAAATCTGGAAATCAATAATTTCAGTATCCATTCCTTCTGTTTTAGTTAAAGCGATAATCTCAGGTCTATTTAATAGTTCTGGTTGGTATTTTTTTAGTTCTTCACGAATAATTCTATATTGCTCGTCTGGTTTTTCTTCATAAACATCAATTAAATGCAATAAAACACTAGTTCGCTCAACATGGCGTAGAAAAGCATCACCTAAGCCTTTTCCTTCGCTAGCCCCTTCGATTAAGCCCGGAATATCCGCTATCAATAAATTTGAACCATCAATTTCTGCTACACCAAGATTTGGTGTTAAAGTTGTAAAAGCATAGTTTGCGATTTCTGGACGAGCATTTGAAACTACGCTTAAAAATGTTGATTTTCCAGCATTAGGAAAACCAACCAGTCCAACATCAGCAAGCAGCTTTAGTTCTAAATCAGCCTCAAAAGATTCACCGGCTTCGCCCAACTCCGCAACCCGAGGAGTTTGACGAACAGAAGACTTAAAGTGCGCATTACCAAAACCGCCATCGCCGCCACGAGCAATTACAGCCTCTTCTCCGTCAAACTTTAAATCAGCCAAAACCTCATTATCTCGCTTAACTATAGTCCCAACCGGAACTTTTACAATTAACGGTTCACCCGATTTTCCTGTCTTATTGCGCCTTGAACCACTTTCACCATTTTTAGCTTTAAGCTCTGGTTTGTATCGAAAATTTAAAAGCGTATTTAGGTCTTTGGTTGCTCGAAAAATAACATCACCACCGCGGCCACCATCACCGCCATCAGGACCACCTTTTTCGATATATAGTTCACGCCTAAAACTAACCGCACCATTTCCACCGCGGCCAGCCTGAACAAAGATTTTAGCTGTATCTACAAACATAAATAGTATTATACCATATCTATTAATAAAAGTCTATTTTAAAATAGACACCCCTTGGGAGCATCTATTTTAATTTTTAGTGAATAAAGTTCGAAACACTACTTGCTGAAATAGTTCGTGTTGATACTACATTTAATTTTCCGGCATAATTCATATCTGAAATAGTAATAGTACCATCACCGTTAACAGCCTCAACAATAGCAACGTGCCCATATCCCCAAATATAAGAATTTGCGTAGGCATTCCATTGAGCAATAGCGCCCACAGCAGGAGTCTGATCTACTCTATATCCAGCAGCTCGAGCACTAACCGCCCAAGTTGAAGCATTTCCCCAGAAACTTCCAATATCCGGACGCCTGTTGTAGGCATACCAAGTACAGTTTCCCCAAGCATATGCATTGCCCGCTTTAACATTATAGTTAGCAGATAGAGTAACTGAGCTGCTGCTTGAAGAAGAGGTTGATGAAGATCTTACTGAAGATTTTGAATAGCTATTAGTTGCAAGTTTCGTTTTTGGTGAATAGTCTGGCCTTTCTTCCTCAGGAAGAATACCACCAGGAATAACAATCTCAACACCAACTTTAGGATCTTCATTGTCTTTTAACTTATTGTAAGATATAACCCTTTCAGCATTCGCCTGGTATTTATCTACGATACTTTTAAGGGTATCTCCAGGTTTTACAGTATAAACAATTCCGTCAACAGGTAAGATACGCAACTCTTTCCCAGCCTCAACTTTATCACCCTTGAGGTTGTTAACCCATTTTATAGTTTGTGCTGTAATACCATATTTATCAGCAATAGCCTGAATAACTTCCTCAGTTTCAGTTCGATATTTAACGATATCTCGCTTTTCCGAAGAAACTTCAAGAACTTTAGGCTTCTCTACAGAAGAGATGACCTGAGGGGCGTCTTGTAAAATTGCCGTAGAAGTAGACAAGCTCGCAGTAGAAGGAGCAACAGCTAGGTCTGCAGACTCAGCTAAATTCGCAATAACCCCGGACTCCGTTACTTTATCGGCTACAGAGCGGCTACCACCTAAATCACTCTTCTGTGAAGTTTCTACCTTACTCGTTTCGACCCTATTGTTTAACTCTATAGTATCTTGTACTTCGGGCTGTTTAGAACTAAAAACAGCAACCATAACAACAATAATAAAAATAGAAGAGTAAACAACGGTAGATTTCTTACTTAAAATATTTATTATCTTTAATATTTTTGAATCCGATCGCTTCTGATCTTGTATGATTTCAATTTCAGGAGTTTTCACTCCTTTTTTTCGACTACAAATAATCTTTCTCCCGCAAACACATTACTGTGATGCAACTACCTTAATAATACCCTTTCTTCCGAAAATAAACAAAATGTCGACCTTTTTATTAATATTATAGTTAAACGATTGTCCTTACGGTATTTTCTGGTAGGTGCCTCAATATAAAAACCCATCAAGAAATAAGTCCTTATATTAATTTACATATAAAATTTTAACAAATATCCCTCATAATGTCAAGCTTAATCATAAAATCTGACATTTCTTTTTGCAATATTTATCTATATTTTCTTGATGCTCTAAGCTAGTCTTTCCATAGTATGTTTTATCATCGTCACCACTCAAAAAGAATATATAGCTATGCTCAATCGGATCCGCAGTAGCTTTTAGAGCCGATATTCCTGGGGTAGCAATAGGTGAAGGAGTTAACCCTGTATTTTTTCTAAGATTATATGGGTTATCTAAATTTGGAGATCTTTCAATTCCAAGTTTATCGGCAATATACTGATAGGTCACATCAGAGCCAAGAGTCATTCCTTTTTTAAGCCTATTATAAAATACTCCTGCCACCTTTTGTTGGTCCTCAAAATCATTTAATGTTTCCTTCTGCACTATTGATGCAAGTGTAATTCCTTCATAAAGAGTTAAACCCTTTTTCTTGAATTTACTCTCGAGGTTCAAACTAACAACCTGATTTTCAAAATCCGCAAAAAACCGCCTTAGAATATCTTCAACCTTTGTATCTTTTTTAAAGTTGTGCGTCTCTCCGTATAAAAATCCCTCTAGATCTGTATTTTTATCTTTACCGGCAAACAGCTTAGGAAATTCACTCGAATAATCCTTCGAGAAAGCTTGGTCGATCTCATTGTTTGAATAACCAATTTTCGAAAGTGTAGCTTTAGCCATCTTAACTGTTCCACCAGGTAAGAAAGTCACATTAAAACTAGTATTAACTTGGCCCTTATTTAAAACTTCCAAAATTTCCGGTATCGTCATATTAGCAGACAATTGGTATTTCCCTGCTAAAATATTCCTTTTATTATTCATTCTTGCGTAGAAAATTAACGAATTCTTAGAAATAATTAGCTTATCTTTTGCAAGATTTTTTGCTACTACATCTATAGAATCACCAGGATTAACTGTAAAATCAACTTTTTCTGCACTCTTAGATCTATGGTTAATTGCCGAATTATAGTTTACGTAAAGTGTCGCCGAAAAAGCCAAAACACAAACTATTAAAATTGCTGAGATAAGGAATTTTCGATTCCTTCTTCTCCTCTTTTGCTCTTTCTTTAACAAAGGGACGATCTCTTTTTCTTGTTGTGTTATTTTCTCAATAACTTTTTCTGCACGTTTTTCGATAGGTTCAGATTCTTTTTGGCTACTTCCAGTCGAAAAATCCGATATCATATTCATTAAAAATTCTCCTCTAAATAGTCTTGCAAAATAATTGAAGCGGCATTCATATCAATATCACCCTTCGAATAAGGCTTACCGTAGCTTTTCAATCTATTTTCAGCCTGAATACTTGTTAAACTTTCATCCTGGAAGCTAATTTTATCTACAGCATATTTAAAATTCTCTACAAATTCTTTCGTATAGACACTTTGTGGCGTTTCTTCACCACTTTGATTCCTAGGTAAGCCAACTACAAGTATATCAATTTCTTCTTTTGAAATTAATTGAATAATTTGTTTTATGGCTGATTCTTGAGTCTCATCATTATCGATAGTTATTAGGGGTATTGCTATTTTAATTGCCGAATCAGCAACAGCAATACCAATTCTTTTTGTACCGACATCGAGAGCCATAAGCTTTAGTGATTTCATTATTTATTAACCGTAAACTCAATCTTTATTTTTTTACTATCTTTTGGTACGGAGTTAACCCAGAAGAAAGAGAATTTAACGTCAACATTTTGAACTCCTTCCGTAGAGCTAATTAAGCTTCGTACTTCTCCAGATTTTTTACCCTTAATTTTTTCCTTAAGTTCATCAGTATTAATCGTTGGACCAATCTTAACATTCGCAGCAATTTCTACACTACTTCCATTAAACTTAGTGAAGTTAGCGTTTTTTATTCCATAGTCATAAATCTTCTGGTTATTTGCAGCACTAACCTTTTCTTTAGCTAAATAATCAATTGCTGTTTTGATACTATTGTTTTCAAAAGCAGTAATTGAATAGATTGATGTCATCTTTAGTGTTGCCTTACCATTTGGCGCCTCTTGATTTACGGCCACAGATGAAGAAGATTCTCCGTCTTTAGCCGAAAAACTATCTTCTAGAATCGTATAATTATTGTCAAATTTCGATTTTAACTCTGACTTAATTGAGTCAATTCCTTCGGCGTTCAGTTTAGCTTTAGCGTTGTTTATATCAGCTTGAGACACAACTTTTAATGTTTTCTTGCTTCCACCAGATAATTGGCCACCACGAGCAGATATATCACCAATCGAAGATGTATATTTTTGCGCCTCTAAGTTACATTGTTCACCAATTACTGTGGCTTTAATACCGACAGTCGCACTTCCAGCAGAAATAGAGCCACCCTTAATCTTTGCCCCTGGGATTGTTACATCCGAAGTTGTTACAAAATTACATTGACCAGCCGAAAAAGCTGAACCTTGCGCGATAGTCACCGGGTCACTATCGCCACTTTGTGAAAGAGTCAAAGTTCCAGATGCCGCTTCCCCTTCTTCTCTAGTTCCGGTCGCATCAAACGTTACTTCGCGAGTTTTATTTACAGTCTCTGTTTTTGAAAGAATCGTTTCATTGGAAGCAACATTCGAAACCTTCGAAACACCCTTAATACTACTTGTCGAAGTTTTTGCAGTAATTACAATATCAGCGAACGGAGCGAAGAATGTCGCCCAGATTATAAAAATCAAAAACAACGAAACAGCACCAGCAATAATAAAAATCTTCTTCCTGAATTTTGAAAAATCTGGAACTTTTATATTCTTTTTAGCTTTATTAGTTTTCGCATTCTTTAAATCTGGCTTAACTTTATTGAAATTTTTATTATCATCAATATCTAAGTTTTCAAGAAGTTCCGCCTCTTTTTCTTCTGGACTTGGACCGCTAAACTCTGAGATCGGTAGGCTCTCACCATCAATAATATCATCACCATCAACTTCAAGAATATCAATTTCTGGAATTTCAGGCTTACTTTGTAATGTTTTTGCTACAGGTATTTTCGCTGCAGCCGACATAGTTTTTAAAGCTGAGTTATTTGTAACAAAAACTATCTTTTTATCGGCTTTCTGAGCAGTACGAGATAGTAACCTAATATTTACAGCGCTTCGAAAAACGCCCAAGCTTTTCGGTGGGACAATCGCAATAATCCGTTCTTTCGAAGATTTTATTTTATTTACAACATCTGTAATATCGTCTTCTACATCAACATAAATTACATCTTTTGTAGTTTTTTCACTCATTTTCTACCTCTTTAAGTTCGCAAAATTCTATTTAGCTTATCTCTGAAATTTTCACTCGCATTTTCATCAGAACTATAAGTGTCATAACCGACTCGTAATAGTCCCATTGCAGTAATAAATGTATGGTCGTTTATTTTTCCAGATTCATCTACAACACCAGAGACTTCTTCTGGTTTTATATGTTTAACAGTAGGTTTTTTATTGAATGGCAACTCTTTCCACCAGTCACTATTTTCGAGACGCTCAGTCAAAGATTCTAGACTAGACCCACCGCCACAAAGCAAAATTCTTGAAGGAAGATAATCGATATTTTCAAAATCACTTAAAGCAAGTTCAACGCCTGAAACCCAAACATCAAGAGTGTTTTCGATTGCATCCATTGCTTGTTGCGCAATGTTAGACTTAAGCTTATCGTTTGAAAGGTTAACTTTAAGCTTTTCAGCATTTTTGTATGACAGCCCCATTTCATTAGCAATCTGATTAGTAAAACTTCTTCCGCCGATCCCAAACATCTTAGTGCCTTCAACACCGCCGTCATTAACAACTGCAATATCTGTCGTTCCACCACCTACATCAGCCAAAATAGCCGTGAAACTACTTGAAGAATCTGACCCAACAACACTTCTAGCTACCGCAAAAGGTTCAGCAGCAACTGCAATTAAATCAAGAGCCAGCTCATTTGCAACACGTTCAATAGCACCAATATGAACCGTTGGTGCAAAAGCTGTATATATCTGGATTGAGACATCTTTACCTTGAAAACCAATTGGATTTGAAACTTTATATCCATCTATATGAATACCCACAATAGCTGAATTAACTAGCTTAATTTCAGCTTCTTGATTTCCTGTTTCGAGAGCAATCTCCCTCTGTGCTTTAAGTTGAGCACGTTCTTGAATTTTATCGATAATAAATTCCATCTCCGCCTCATCAAGCGGTCGATTTGGCTGAGGCCGACGATATTTTATAGTGTTTGTTGCACCTTTAACTAATTCTCCAGCTATTCCTATTACAGCCTTTTTTGCTTGAATTTCTGCTTGATCTTCTGCTTCAATTAGCGCAGTTTCACAGTTCTGAACAACGCTCGCAATATCAGCAATAGCGCCTGAATGCATATCAGAAACCTCTTGCCTCGCACGGCCAACGCCGATCACACGAATCTCATCATCGTGAATCTCGGCTACAAGAGCCTTCACGAATTCAGTTCCAATATCAAGGGCAACGATATGGTTATCGTTTAAATCTTCTCTTTGTTTATTCTTGAATAACATCTTAAAACTATTATAAAGCTTTTATGCTTTTTTTGCAAATTTTTATACTAAATAAGTGTACATATAGTACACTTATTCTTTTATTGAAGGACTGCCTTAATTCGACGCACTCCAGCGCTTGAAGATTGTTCTTTAACGATTTTGAATTTTTTACCACCTTCTGATAATTCTCGAGTATTATCAACATGTGGGCCACCGCATATTTCTACACTGAAAGGTTTTTCACCTTCAGCCTTCATTGTATAAACTTTTACGGTTTCGCCGTATTTATCTCCGAACACACCAATCGCTTTTAGTTCGTTTAGTGCATAGTCTGTTGGATATTCTGCCCAAGAAACTTCTAAGCCTTTCGATATTTGTTCATTCACCGTATCTTCAATTTGCTTTTTCTCTTCATCTGTCAGCTTGCGATCAAATGTAAAATCAAATCGTAACCGATCTGTATTGATATTTGAACCCTTTTGCGCAATTTGTCCTTCAAACATATTATGCAAAGCCGCATTCATTAAATGTGTAGCTGTATGAAGTTTGCGATGTTCAAGAGTTTGGCCTTCGAGCCCACCTTTAAATTTGCCTTTTGAAGCTGTCTGTGAACGTTCGCGCTGTTCTTTCATCTTAGCGTTGAATTCTTCCTGCCAATTTTCTGAAAGAGAAATGTTTCGACGAACAGCTTCTTCGGTAGAAAGCTCAAGTGGAAAACCGAAAGTATCGTATAGCTGGAATAATTCCACACCTGTCAATCCGTCTTTTGAGAATTTTTCAAGCTCACGCAGCCCCTTTTGAAGTGTTCGACGGAAAGCTTTCTCTTCTTTTACCATTACAGCAACAATCTCATCACCTTTTTCGGCGACTTCTTGATAATCTGGAGCATAAATATCAACAATAACCGGGATGATTTGTTCCACAAAATTATCTTCAATTCCTAAGTCAAAAGCTTTAGCCATTGCGCGACGAATAAATTTTCGCATAACATAGCCCTGCTCTTTGTTTGAAGGCACACATCCATCAACCGCCAAAAAAGCCGCGCTTCGAAGATGATCTGCAATCACACGCATTGAAGCAGTATTTTCATCGTATTTTTTGCCACTTATTTCTTCAATTTTTTCAATAATTGGCTTCATTAAGCTAATTTGGAAAACATCCGGGTTGTCAATTTTGGCCGCGGCGATTCGTTCCAACCCGCCGCCAAAATCAACATTCTTGTGTTCAAGAGGTTCGAAAGAGCCATCCTCGAGACGGCGATACTGCATAAATACCTGGTTACCGATCTCCATAAATCGACCGCTATCACTTGCAGGATGAGCTTCTCCAAAGCTAGCGTCGTGGTTTTCTTCACCAAAATCATAAAACACTTCAGAGTCTGGACCGCACGGATCCCCAATTGGTGTAGTATCCAATCCACCACCTCGGCTCCACCAGTTCTCTTTATCATTATAAAAGAAGATCCGACCACCTTGAAGACCAAGCTTGTCGCCATTTTCGGCAGTGTCAAGCTCAACAATTTTCGCATCAATTCCTTTTTCCGCAAAAACCTTTTGCCAAATTTTTGCAGATTCATCATCGCGAGGAATATTATATTTTTTATTTCCAATAAAACAAGACACGTATATCTTTGAAGGATCTAGACCAACCACATCCGTTAAAAACTCAAAAAATTGCCGAATTTGCTGCTCTTTAAAATAGTCCCCTAGAGACCAGTTTCCTAGCATTTCAAAAAAAGTTGTGTGCCGATTATCGCCAACATCATCAATATCTTGTGCGCGCAAACACGTTTGGCTATCTGTTAACCGTACTCCGTCTGGGTGTTTTTTACCTAAAAGATACGGCAAAAGTGGCTGCATTCCACTTCCCGTAAATAAAGTCGTTGGGTCATCTTTTAAAATTAAAGAAGCCCTTTTAATTATTTTGTGTCCATTTTTTTGGCAAAATTCTAAATAAGCTTTTCGGATTTCTTGTGCATTCATAGAAGGTATTTTAACATATTTTCATTAAAAAATAAACAGGCCCAATCTAACCTGTTTATTTTTTATCTTATTGAAAGGTAAACCAATATGCTGCAAATCCAGCCGCTGCCCCAAAGATCATTATAGCAATTATCGCTATAACAATTCCCCAGCCAGATTTCTTTCGACGTTTTATTGGTGCCGAGTACTCGTCACTTGCAAGAATCGGTGTAGTTGATTTAGCTTGCTTCAATTCTTTAACGATTGTTGGCTTTTGACTTTGGTTTAATGTAATCTTTTTAAATTCAAAACTTTTTTGTTGACCTTGACCCTGTCTCATTCCCAAAGGTCTTTTCTCGATTTGAGGATTTTGAACAAAAGGCGTTTTTGGTTGATCTATATTTTTATCAACAGTCTGAATTATAACCTTATCATGATTTTCAGGCTTTTTCACCAGCTGATCTGTTTCTTCCTTATTGACATCTAGCTTATTAGTCTGATCTTTTTCCTCGATATCTTTTTTATCTTCAAAAATAATCCGATTTTTGCTTTCCGAAAGATCTTTAATGCCATCTTCTTTATGAATTGGAATAGTCTCATCCTCTTGGTTATGATCGCTTCCAATTTCTGGCATAACTTTTTCGAAAGTTGGCTCAGTCTCAATCTTTGGGGTATTTATAGTTGGCTTAATAGTTTTTCTCTCTGGAACCTCAATAGCTCGATCGCCGTGGAAAAATCTTAAATTATTATCGTCTTCACCAATACTATAAACACCTGCATAAAATTTTGCTCGGTCCGGAATTACAGCTGATTTTTCTTCAATATTAGTTACTTGCTGTTTTTTCGATTGTTCTTCTTGAAGCGGTTTTATTTCTTTTCGCTCAGAACGCTTTTCTAATCTAACAACACTCCTTTTTCTAATCGGAGAATTCTCCATTCTTTTTATATTTCGAACCGGCTTTTCTCCACCATAAGTTTCCAAAACTGGACTTTCGAAAGCAATTTTATCTTCTTTTTGAGAAAAAGGTACACCAAAATTATCTCGGTGATGTTCTGGCGGAACCGGAGCGCTAAAATCATCTAAAATTCGGACTTTAGTCTTTTTCGCAACTGATTTTTTCTCTACTTTAGCGCTCTGTATATCTACATTTCGAATGTTATTTTTACTAGTTTCATTGCGTTTTTCTTCTGTATTTTGATGAAGTTGGTCTGCAGACCTTGGAGCTTTTCGGGCGAAAACCATCTCTTTATAGTCTAATGAATTTTCGGAACGATTTACTGTGCCCGCAAAATTACTCTTACTTTGTGTGTTTGGAACAACTCCATTTTCAAGATAACTTCCAACCGCTTTATCTAATTCTTCAAAATCTATATCTCTCATATTTTTCCTTTTATTTTATTGTTTCAAAAACCTTTTGAGTAATTTGCGCAAACTTTTCAACACTTAGGCTTGCACCACCAATTAATAGCCCGTCAACACCTTTAATTTTAACATAGTCTGTCGCAAATTCCGGCTGAACACTTCCACCATAAACCACTTGAATCTCTTCGGCGGTTTTTGCTCCATACAAATTTTTAATTTGATTTCTGATAGTTTTTACAGCTTTTCGAATATCATCTGGATTAGCATTTACTCCAGTTCCAATCGCCCAAACTGGTTCATAGGCAACAATAACTTTCGAAATATCTTCACTCGAAACATTCGCAAGCCCGCCTAGTAGCTGATCGTTTAATACTAGATTTGTTTCATCATGATTCCGTTCGTCTGAAGTTTCACCGATGCAGAGAATCGGACGAATATTATTCCTAATAGCTGCTGCAACTTTCGCACGAATATCCTTATCTGTTTCGTGAAAAATATTCCGCCTCTCAGAATGTCCAACAAGCGCATATTGCACAATTCCTCGAAGTTGAGAAATTGAAACTTCACCAGTAAAAGCACCGTGGTCGCGCCAATAGAAATTCTGAGCAGCAAGTTTAAATTGACGATGATTGATTTGCAGGCTTAAAGATTGAAGCGTAAAAGTTGACGGCGCAAGAATAACTTCCATCCCACGATGAGCTTGAACTTTTTCACTTAATTTATGCAAGAAAATACTCGACTCTTGCATGTTTAAATTCATTTTCCAGTTGGCGATAACAAGTTTTTTGTTCATAATACCCTTATTTTAACATTTTATTTTATTTTTGTAAATTCTTATGCTTTATCTTCCAGAACTTCAAATCCTGGTAAAATTTCGCCACTCATTAACTCTAAAGCCGCACCACCGCCAGTTGAAATTAGTGAAAAATCAGCAATTTCAGGATTTTGGTTTGACCAATTTAGCGCGAAAGCCGATGTATCACCACCGCCTACAATCGACTTCATGCCATTGCCTCTTGTAGATTTCGAAATTTGCAAACATGTTCGGCGTGAGCCTTCGGCAAAATTCTCAAACTCAGCATAACCAACGGTTCCGTTCCAAACGACCATTTTAGCTTTCGAAATTTCACTCTCAAGCTTTTGAATCGCCTTTTCACCTAAATCTAAAATCGTTTCATCTTCCGCAACAGAGATAACTCGTTTTTCGACTCGTTCAGCATCTTTCGAAAATTCTTTCGCCACAGCAACTTCTTCTGGTAAAATAATAAATTCTCGAAGGCCTTCAAAACCAACCTTCTTCTCCGCCAATCTAAAAATCTGTTCGATGACTTCCTTTTGACCATCTTCAATTCGACTTTTTCCAACCTTAACATTAAGATATTTCAAAAAAGTATTTGCAATTGCGCCAGCCACAATAATTTTATCTGCACGCTCAACAAACTTTTCAATTAAAGGCAGTTTATCTGAAATTTTAGCGCCACCCATAACTGCAACAAACGGCCTTTTAGGGTTTCTAAAAGCTTTTGAAATAGTTAAATATTCCTTTTCGAGCAATAGTCCAGCCACGCTTGGAAGTTTTTTTGCGATTCCACTCGTTGAGGTATGTTCTCGATGAATAACACCAAAACCATCTTGCACGAATAAATCTGCTCCCGTAACTTGCAGTAATGCATCTGCAAAATCTGATGAATTAGATTTTTCACCTTTCGAAAAGCGTAAATTCTCAAGCATCTCAATTTTGTAATCATCGTCAGCGTCCTTCATAGAAACTGAATACCGCGTACGTGGAAAAATTGGCGTCGTATGAAAATTCATCGGAAAATTCAAATCTTCAGCTTCTAAAAGTTCCCTTAAATGATTAAAAACTGGCCGTAATGAATATTTTCGCGTCCCATTTGGTAAATGTTCAAGCTCGTCTAAATCCGAGATTCCTTCAACTGCTTTTGGTCTGCCCATGTGCGAAATAATAATAATTTTTCGAACACCTCGCTCAATAAGGTTTTTAAGTGTTGGCAAGCTTGATTTAATTCTAAAATCATTCAAAATATTCGCCTCACCATTTTCAGAATATTCAATTGGGACATTATAGTCTGTGCGAACTAGGACAACCTTTCCACGCACATCAATATCATTAATAGTTTTTTTGTTAAACATATGTTTCCTTTTTTATTTTGCAAATTTTAATTTAATTTTATCACGTTTAAGTTTAAAATTCAATATTTTAAGGTTTTTTTGAAAAAAGTATTGACATTTTGTTTTTAATATGTTATTATATAAACATAATCATCCAAAAATAAAAACATAAAAATAAAAAAATGATTATAGAAAGGAAATATTTTGTTTAAAGTTATTCGAGTTAATCAATCTGAAGACGCTTACTCAGTAAACGTTCGAACAAGTCGTGAAAAATAATTAAGACTTTTAAATTACAAAAAATCGCCCTTTAAGATTTGGGCGATTTTTAAATGTTTTTATTAAATTGTCAAGTCTTTACTTTACAGCTTTTGCCATACGTTTGCGCTCAATCGAATCTAAATATCGTTTTCGAAGTCGCAAATTCTGTGGTGTAACTTCAAGCAATTCATCGTCTTCAATAAAATCAATACATTGCTCAAGGCTTAAATTAGTATACGGAGTTAGTTGAACCGCGCCATCAGAAGATTTCGAACGCATATTTGTGAGGTGTTTCTCTTTCACAACATTAATTTCAAGGTCTTCTTGGCGGTTGTTTAATCCCACGATCATTCCAGCATAAACTTCAGTTCCTGGTCCAATAAACAATTCTCCACGGCTTTCCGCACTTTGGAGTGCGTATGGTGTTGAAGTTCCCTTTTCGAAAGCAATCAAGACTCCATTTCGACTAGAAGGGATTTTTGCTCCCATTTCTTGATAACCATGAGGTAAGCTATTCATAATAATAGTACCTTTCGTTGCGGTTAGCATTAAGTTTCGAAGCCCAATCATAGCTCGAGTAGTGATAATATACGTTAACCGCGTTGCACCTGTTGGCAAACTCTCTTGAGAACGCATTTCTGCTCGGCGAGTTCCCATTTCTTGACTTACCGCACCCACAAATTCTGGAGCAACTTCAATGATCAATTCTTCAACTGGCTCTTTTTCAACACCATCTTCTTGAATTGTCACCACTTGCGGACGACCAACTTCGAACTCAAATCCTTCACGCCGTAGAGTTTCAATTAAAACTGAAAGATGTAGCTCACCGCGACCAGAAACAATAAAACCAATTCCATCTTCTTTAACTTGAAGTGAAACATTTGTTTCAAGTTCTTTCTTTAACCTATCACCAATCTGGCGAGAAGTTGTAAATTCACCTTCACGACCCTTCATTGGGCTTGTATTTGGTCCAAGATACATCGAAAGTGTTGGTTTTTCAACCTCAATTGTTGGCAAAGCTTCTGGATTATTTACATCGGCTAAAGTTTCACCAATTTCAGCTTCACTAACACCCGTAATCGCAACAATATCGCCTGCAAAAGCCTCTGTAATTTCTTCACGATGAAGCCCTCGATACGCAAAAAGCTTATCGATTTTTGACTTTTTAACAGTTCCATCACGCTTAATTAAAGCAATTTGTTCTCCGGCTTTAACTTTTCCGCGAGAAATTCGCCCAATCGCATATTTTCCTAAGAAATTATCGTAAGTCAAAGAAGTCACAAGTAACTGGAAATCACCTTCAAGTTCAACTTTTGGTGCAGGAATTTCATTAATAATTGCTTCAAAAATAGGTTCGAAATTTGCTTCAGCTTCTGGATTCTCTGGAACCTCAGGCCAAGCTTTCCCGTCACGCCCAATCGCATAATAAGTTGGATAAAGAAGTTGATCGTCATTTGTCGCCAACTCTAAGAACAGATCTGATACTTCATCATTAACTTCAGCAATTCGACGCGCAGGTTTATCAATTTTATTCACAACTACAATAGGTTTTAAACCAAGCTCAAGAGCCTTCGAAAGCACAAATTTAGTTTGAGGCATTGGCCCTTCTTGAGCGTCCACAACCAAGATAACACCGTCAGCCATATTTAGTGTGCGTTCAACCTCACCAGAAAAATCTGCGTGCCCTGGTGTATCGATAATATTAATTTTATAATCCCCATAATAAATTGAGGTTTGTTTTGCGGTAATAGTAATTCCGCGCTCCGACTCCTGATCTCCAGAGTCCATTAGGAGTGTTTGGCTCATTTCAGCCTGATTTTCACGAAATGTATTACTTTGCTTTAAAAGTCCGTCCACTAAAGTGGTCTTTCCGTGGTCAACATGGGCAATAATTGCCACATTTCGAATATTTTCTGATTTCATTTTTTCCCTTCAATTCTTAAATTCACTCTATTCTAACATATTTAAGCTATTTTTTCAAACTCCACCACATAAATTTACCACACCAGTTTATAAGCTAGTTAACTTTTTGAAAATCCATTTTAAGCATTACACCTTCCTTATTTTTCAAAAAAATAAAAAAAGTTGTTGACTTTAAATAAATTGTCTGCTAAAATAGTAATTGTTCGGGTGATTAGCTCAGTTGGCTAGAGCATCTCGTTTACACCGAGAG
>JABZJO010000043.1:0-5218 GCA_015257755.1 Candidatus Nanogingivalaceae bacterium | reverse complement strand
CTATAAATTCAAGCTTGATGGATTTTCGAAAGACTGGCGCCAAGTTCTGGAAGATTTGTTAAAAATGTTGATGCCGTTTGCTCCACATATTTCGAGTGAGCTTTGGCAACAGCTTGGAAACGATAATTTTATTGAAGAATCTGGTTGGCCAAAATGGAATGAAGAGTTTCTAAAAACTAGTGAAATTCAAATAGTTGTACAAGTAAATGGAAAGTTGCGCGGAAAAATTAAAGTTTCTACAGAACTTGAAAAGCAGCAAATTCTTGAAAAAGCTAAACAAGAAGAAAATGTTGCAAAATTCTTAGCAGATAAAGAAATCGTTAAAGAGGTTTTTGTTCCAGGTAAACTTATTAATTTCGTAGTTAAATAGATTAAAAAACGGAAGTTATTAGCTTCCGTTTTTTAGCTTACTCTAGATTTAGGTTAGTGTCGTTTGCGTCAACTGCAACCCAACCATCTTTGTCTACATTAACATCTATTTTTGTTTTTTTACCGTCACTTGTTTGTTCGAAATTTTCAATTCTAGTGATTATTTTAGGGTTATCACCGTCTTGATGGTAAACTTTTCCTTGAAGATTAAAATCGGCATCCTTGGTCATTTCACCTATCGAAGAGTGGTTATATTTATCAAAATTATAAGAATCTGGGGTTTCAAAATATTCATTAGTTGAACTTCTGATAGGCGTTCCTTCCTGGAGATGGATCTTTCCACCATCATCGGATATTTCTTTGAGATTTGCGAAGTCCATTGGAGAATTGTCTAGTTTCTTTGTTGATGACATTTCGAAAATTTTTTGGCTTTCAGATTCCTGGTGGTTCTTATAAACGTCATGCCCAAACCAGCCACCTAGGGCACCACTAACTGCGCCGAAGGTTAGAGCTGTCGTTCCAAGTCTTCTAAGGCCTTTTCGGCTAATTTTAATATATTCTTTGTTTTGATCTTGATTGTTTTTATTTTTGTATTTTTCCATAACAATGTTATTATAGCATAAATACTATCAAAAGTCAATATTTAATAAATAATTGGCTTGCTTTATCTTGATAAATAAGGTATAATTGAATCTGAAGATAAATATTAAACCTAAGGAGAAACTTTAAATGGCACAGCCAAAGAAACAGAGCAGTCCTCGAAAGACCGGTTTGCGACGCAGCCACTTACGACTAGATTTAGCTCGTCGAGTTAATAAGAAATCACCAGTAAAAGTTTATACAACTAAAAAACAAGCTGGTAAAGCTTTAAATAAGCAACTCGAAGAAAATAAAACGCTAGCTGCTTAATTTGCTGGCGTTTTAAATTTATTTGACAAAATTTAATAATATTTTAATATAGGAAAGAACCTTACGTAGAAATGGCATCAAATAGACATTTAGGAAGGATTGTTGTTCTTCAAACACTTTACGAATATGAATTTCGTTTACAGGCTCAGGATAAAACTGTGGATTTGTCTGAAATTATTTTTCGAAATATGAAACAGTATGATGAAGTGATTGGTGACAAGCAATTCGTTCAAGATTTATTAAACGGGATTATTGAAAAGCAAGTTGAGCTTGATACGAAGCTTCAGCCGATGGCGCCAGAATGGCCAATTTCACAGATTGCAAGAATTGATCGTAATGTATTAAGAATTGGTCTCTATGAATTATTATATTCTCGAGATACGGTTCCGCCAAAAGTTGCAATTAATGAAGCTGTTGAGCTTGCTAAAGCGTTTGGTTCCGATAATTCAAGTAAGTTTATAAACGGTGTTTTAGGAACGGCTTATAAACTTTTTGTGGAGGAACAAAATGGCGAACAAGAAGGTTGAGAATTTTCGAAAGTATTTTCATAAAGCTCGCCGAACTTCGATTCAAGAAATTGTTAGAGAACCGACGGCTGGTGGGGTTATTTTTCGACGTAACGAAAAAAAAGAGATTGAGATTTTACTAATTCAAGATTCGAAAGATCGCTGGACAATTCCGAAGGGTCATATTGAAAAGGGTGAAACTGCACAAGAGACCGCAAAGCGTGAGATTGGAGAAGAAGCTGGTTTGCACGATGTGAAAATTATTGGCTGGCTTGGTAAAATTAACTTCCGATATAGAAGAATCGATAAGTTGGTTTTGATGACGACGCAAGTTTTTTTGGTGAAAGCTCTTGGCGATACGGATGCTATTCAGAAAGAAGACTGGATGAATGGAATTAAATGGTTTAGTTTTTCTGATGCTCTAGAGGAGATTGAATACGAAGATATTGGTAAGCTCATATTGCTTGCTATGAAAAAAATTAGACAGGAGAAATTGTAATGAGTGGTATTTTATTGACACCTTATCGCGACTGGGCAAAAGAGAAGCTCGGCTACGATTTCGATAATATTGATTTGTTGGTTACGGCTTTAACTCACCGCAGCTATTTGAATGAGCATAAAAAATCAGCTACAGAGCATAACGAGCGACTCGAGTTTTTGGGTGATGCGGTTTTGGAACTTGTCACTACTGATTTTCTATTTTCGAACTACGATAAGCCGGAAGGTATTTTAACTGCTTGGCGTTCAGCTTTAGTGCGAACTGAAAGTATTGGTGCTGCTGGCGAAAGACTTGGCTATGAAAAACTAATTAGAATGAGTCGAGGGGAGAAGCACGGTTCAGCACGTGCTCGTCAGCAGATTCTAGCAAATGCTTTTGAGGCGACAACTGGCGCAATTTATCTCGACAAGGGTTATGAGGCTGCTAAGAAATATATCACAGATAACATCTTGAGCACACTACCTCAAATTTTAGAAGAAGAATCTTGGCGCGACCCAAAGAGTTACTTGCAGGAAATCTCACAGGCTAAAGACGGCTTTACTCCTATTTATAAGGTTATAAAGGAAGATGGCCCAGATCATGAGAAGATTTTTACTCTAGGTGTTTTTGTTGGTGATAAAAAAATGGGTGAAGGTGAGGGGCCAAGTAAGCAAATTGCACAACAAGAGGCTGCTCGAGAAGCAATTCGGAAGTATAAAAAACAGGATTAAATCGTGAAGAAGATTTTATTACTTACACCATCAAAAACTAGCATAGCAAGGGAAAAAGCGGAAAATTTTGCGAATGGAGTTAGAAAACATCTAGGCTCGGATTTTTCAGTAGAAGTTTCTGGTATTTCGGATTTATTTTTTGAACTAAATCAGGATAAGATTGCGATTTATGATGCTAAGAAAAAATTTGATTTAAGAGATTTTGACTTAGTTGTTATAAGATATATTAGTGGTATGATGGCTGAAGCTCATGCTATTGCCGCTTATTGTGATTTTTTTAATATAAGATATACGGATAAATATTTGAATAGGCTTCTTCCCGACAATAAGATGAGTACGCAATTTGCTCTTTGGATTGGAGGAGTTAAAGCGTGGCCACACACCTTTTACGGAGAGCTTAATGAGATGAAAAGGCGTTTTGCTGAGTTTGGGTCTCAGGCGATCCTAAAAGATAATGAAGGTTCGAAAGGACGTTTAAATTTTTTGGTAAAATCACCGGAAGAAATTCAGAGAATTCATGACGATAATCCAGGTGTTAAGTTTGTTCTTCAAGAGTTTATTCCTAATGAGGGAGATCTACGGATATTAGTATTTGGAGATAAGCCGGTGATGGCTATTAATCGAAAAGCTAACACCAACTCGCACTTAAACAATACGTCTCAGGGTGGATTGGCTGAGATTTTATCACTAGAGAGCGTGTCGCAAGATATTTTAGAAATTTCGAAAAAAGCGGCTAAAATTATAAAGCTTCAGGTTGCTGGAGTTGATGTTATGATTGACTCTAGAAGTGGTGCGGTATATTTATTAGAGGTTAATAATGCGCCACAAGTGTCATCAGGGTCTTTCGTTGATGTAAAAACTGAAAAATATGCTGACTTTCTGGAAAGAGAATTAAAATATTCCAAAAAAGAAACAGCTTTTAGTGCGTTTGAGAATATAAATCTTCTGGAGGTTGCGGGTCAGCGACTTTTGGATAATCTTGAGATGCTTGCAAAAATTGATACAGGCGCATTTTCTGGCGTAATTCATGCTGATAATATTTGCGAAAAAAATGGCACGTTGAGTTTTAATTTAGGTGGTGATAAGCGAATGTATTTTGAAACGCGAGATTTTCGAACAAGAACTGTTAAAAATACACATGGTACATCAAAGAAACGATACCTGGTGAAGTTTAAAATTTTAATTGAAAATGAAGAATTTGAAGCTCTATTTGGATTGGATGATCGTTCTGAAATGAAATTTGAGATGTTGATCGGTCGTGCCTTTTTAATAAAAAACAATATTTTAGTTGATGTCTCTAAGAACACTAAACTTGATGAAGAGTGGGAGAAACTGGGGGAGGAACAATAATGAAAATTGCAATTTTATCAAACGGGTCGGGCAATTATTCAACAAAACGTCTCAAGGAAGAAGCTGAAAACCGAGGTCACGAGGTCGAAATTATTGCTTATAAAAAATGCTACGTCTCAATCGATGAAAAGAATCCGAAAGTTATGTATAAGGGTGAAGAGATTGATAAGTTTGATGTGTTTATTCCACGAATTGCTGCCAATATGACCGAGTATGGCACCTCTGTTGTACGACAACTGGAGACGGCATATCCACGAGCATTTTTTATGAATCGATCAATCGCAATCACGCGGGCGCGCGATAAATTGCGTTCGACTCAGATTATGGCTAAATATAGTGTGGCGATTCCTAAGACCGTTTTTTCACGAAATTCAAATGACATAGATGATCTTTTGGAGGAAATTGGTGGAACGCCAGCAATTATCAAGCTTGCGCGTGGAACTCATGGAAATGGTGTCGTTCTCGCAGAGACTAAAAAAGCTGCAAAATCTGTTCTACAAGCGTTCTACTTAACGAATTCAGACGGTACAAACGTTCTGATTCAGGAGTTTATTAAAGAGTCGGCAGGTACGGATATTCGAGCTTTTGTGGTTGGTTCACAAGTGGTGGCAAGTATGAAGAGGCAAAGTTTGGATGACGATTTTCGCTCAAACTTGCATAAAGGTGGTTTAGGCGAACCGATTAAACTTACACCCGAAGAGAAGCGAATGGCGGTTCGGGCAGCCAAAGCAATGGGATTAACGATCGCGGGTGTTGACTTGATGCGTTCAGCGCGTGGGCCATTAGTTCTAGAGGTTAATGCTAGTCCTGGATTTGGTATCGAAAAAGTTACTTATCGAAATGTTGCTGGTAAGATTATTGATTATCTTGAACGA
>JABZJO010000042.1:0-5251 GCA_015257755.1 Candidatus Nanogingivalaceae bacterium | reverse complement strand
ACCGTCGTAGCCAAAATCAAAATTCTTAAAACTCATTTTTTGCGGGTTTTCTTCGCCCAACATTTCAACAAAATCTTGAATCACAAATTCAGGATAATTCAAAGCCTCACCTAATAAAATCGATTTTTTTCTTTCATTATCGCACCAGGAAAGCCTTTCAGCCTCGAGATATTTTTCCAAATTCTCAATTTTGCGAAAAAGAAAAATTTGCGTTTTCGAACGTGTACGACTTTTGTTCCAGAACGAATGAAAGTGAATATTCTTTCGAAAAATGGTCCGAATAATTGAAAATTTCATTCTTCCCCAAAAGTTATTCTCAAAAACAAAAATCCGCCAAAAAAAGTTAGTAGTGTCTTTGCAAAGCAGTCTTTTACCAATCTTCACAACAGGTATCAGCGCCACCACCCTGAGAACCGCACGTACCGCAGACGTCATCAGAACTATTAGCAAAAACAATTAGATTAAACTTAGTAACCATCTGGCTACCTCCTTGAAATGTGCATGCGAAGGATGTCTCCGCCCCAGTAGTCTGATTAATTCCAGCTACTTTTCTATATTATCACACACACACAAAGAAGTCAACATATTTTTCAAATTTTATTTTTCGCCCGATTTTCTGGCTCGAATCGCTTCAGCATTTTTAATCGGCTCCAAATCGCCTCTTTGGCGAAGCTGTGAACGAAGCTTAATTCGTGCGTGTGAAGTTTTTACTAAATCAAGCCAATCGATCTTTGGCTCAGAACTCTTACGTGTTAAAACTTCAACCACATCACCCTTTTCAAGCGGTTTATCGAACGCATGAATTTTCTCATTTACGCGAAAAGCGTAAGCATGTTTACCGATATCACTGTGGACCATATAAGCAAAATCCAGCGGTAAGGCACCTTCGGGCAGATTATAAATGTCACCCTTCGGTGAATATACAAAAATTCGATCACCAAAAATATCAATTTGAAGCTGCTCAGGGTTGATCTCTTCACCATCCCTTAATCGTTGCGCAACATCCTGAAGCTGCACAATCCATTGCAATTCATTCGATAGCCCCCCATTACCTTTAACTTCACTTCGTCGCTTCGATGTCGCACCCGAAACGTAATCTTTACTTGATTTTTGCTCATGATAATGAAAACTTGCCGCCAAACCGCGCTCGGCAAACTCATGCATATCACGCGTTCGAATTTGAAACTCTGCAATTAATTTCGAAGGTGTGATCACAGTCGTATGCAGCGATTGATAGCCGTTTGGTTTTGGCATTGAAATATAATCTTTGATTCGTTCAATCATGGGCTTATAAATTGAATGCAAAATCCCCAAAACACGGTAGCAGTCATCTTTCGAATTCACAATAATTCTCAAAGCCATTAAATCGTATACCCGATCAATATCACCCCTAGTTTTTTTAAGCTTTTTGTAAAGAGAATAGACACTCTTAACTCGCCCTGAAATCTCAAACTCTACACCCGCTTTTTTTAGCTCTTTTTCAACCTCTTCACGTACTTTTCCCAATTTTCGCGTACTTTTACCGAGTCGTTTTCGAATTTCATTTTGAAGCCGTCTATATTCTTTCGGATTTAGGTAAAGAAAAGCTTGCTCTTCCATTTGCATTCGTACGCGCCCCATTCCCAAACGGTCGGCGATTCGTGCAAAAACATCCAAAGTTTCTTGGGCAATTTTCTTTTGTTTTTCTGGAGACATGTATTGTAAAGTCTGAACATTATGCAATCTATCCGCCAACTTAATAATCACCACACGAACATCTTGCCCGACCGCAATCAATAATTTCGAAAGATTATCTTTTGTTTGAGGAAGATATGTTTCGAGATTTCCCATTCCTGCACGCGCCTTCCCAACCTTAGTTACACCATCAACCAAAAAAGCGATATCTTTACCGAAATGTTCTTCAATTTCATCTAATGGTGTTTCTGTGTCTTCTACAACGTCGTGCAAAACCCCGGCAATAATTGTATCAATATCCATACCCCATTCAACTAAAAAGCTAGCCACTTTTAATGGGTGCGTTATATATTCTTCGCCAGATTTTCGCATTTGACCTTTATGTTTTTCGGTTGCAAAATCGATAGCTTCTTCTAATTTTTTTATATCTTCTGTAGAGTAAAACGGTTTCGCAATTCTTAAGAGTTCAGCCTTTTCCATATATCAATTATACATAAATTCCAAAAAAAATCAATTATTCCATTTGACTTTTATGGATAAATATTGTGATATATAAAAATACGAAAGTTGAACATTTCAAATTGATTTTCGATTTTTTTAGGAGGTGCTAACATGGCACAAGAAACGTTGAAAGAATTGACAAAGAACTTACTGTCTCTGCTTAAGGAATTTGTCGCATCTGAGTATCAAGAGCAAAATCAAAGAATAGATTCGCTCGAAATGAAAGTAGATAAAATATATACTTTCATCTTCGAATCACAAAAGCTGTTTAACTCTATATTTGCGGTAGAAGAAAACAAGGAGGAGTATCAAACAATCCAAACCGAAAAACCTTCAGCATTAAAATTTGATTATCCAAAAGCTGATAATTTTGAGGAAAGTAGTCCCATAAAAAAAGACTACATAAGCCGAATAGACAACATAAGGAGTAGATTCCCAGAACAATACCTTGATATAGTGAAAGAAACTAAAGTTTGTATTTTTAGAAAAAACAGCAATAAAACCTTAACCCATATGAAAAATACTTATTTACCATTTTTCGCACAAGGCTCTTTAGTGAGTAATCTATCCTCTAATGATGACACATCTCTCAAATCCATTAAGAGATATTTAAGAAATGACGAATTTAGATATGTCATCATACACAAAAAGGAAGCAACAGATAATCTTCTGAAAAATATCAAAAAACTGGACGCAGAAGATTATTTTAGAATACTGATTGTACAAACTAATAAACCGATGTATTCAACATTCAACAAGATAATCAGCGATAGAATGGAGGCTGACAGAAAGAGAAAATCAAAATAAACTGAGCAATATGCTCAGTTTTTAATTTATATAATTATTTTTCGTTCCAGCGAGCGATTGATTCTGCAATAACTTCTTTTGCTTCTTCGATATCGCCAAATTTTTCAACCTTAGTTGTACCAGCTTTTTTCAAATCTTTATAGTGATTAAAGTGGAATTCAATCTGTTTAATAAGCTGCTCTGGCAAATCCGCCAAAGTCTTATATGCATTACCAGTATCACGATCATCTGCTGGAACAGCGATAATTTTATCATCAACTTCGCCGTCGTCAACAAACTTCATCACACCAAGAATTCGTGCTTCCAAGAAAATTCCAGTTGTGAGCGGATCATTTGTGATAAGCAAAACATCTAACTCGTCACCGTCTTCATCAAGGGTTTGTGGAATAAATCCGTAATTTGTAGGTTTCGCAAAAACTTTTGGCTCCACACGATCTAGTTGCATCGCAGCTAATTCGCGGTTCCATTCAATCTTATGAGTTGAGCCAGTAGGAATTTCAACCACAACATTAATAATCCCGTCTTGATAATTTCCAGGTGTTAAAATTTTATTAAAATCAGCCATATTTTCCTTTCTTTTCTTTCTCTAATTTTAACAAAAAAACAACTTGTTTTCAAGATCTGGCCATACATTGACATAAAAAGACATATATGATATAATTTAAAAATCACAAATGAAGGAGGTCTCAAAAATGGGACTTAAAAACTTAGCACATTTCATTGGTATTATCAGAGGTAATTTTATTGAATTACGTGATTGCGACGATATTCAAGATCTAAAAGATGGAACTAATATTATTATTTTTACACCCACCTCAGATGAACAAAAAGCGTTCAAAAAATTAATCGCAATATTCAAAGGCTTAACTCAATCCAAACTGCAATCCGAAATTAATAGTTTCGAAAGAATTCCAAACCTTTTCGAACCAGATTTCTTAAAAAACCTGGGGATGTCTCGTCAAACCCGAATTACTAAAAAAGCTGGAAAGAACGAGATTTTATCTAAAAAATGTCACACCCCGGTTATTAGCACTAAAAAACATCTCCAATCGCGAAAAATACCAATGACATCAAAAAAATAAAAGAGAGCAGATATTTGCTCTCTTATTCTTTATTCGCAAGTTCGACCAAACTCGCTTCCATTGATTTTTGTGTTCGGCGACGAGTTTGAGTTTTAGACTTTTGGCTTTTTTCCTTAGTCTTTGATGTATTTTTTGCGCTCGGTTTTGCTTTGACCTTCTTATTCTTTTTACTTCGAGATTCAACATTATTTTTTTTCGAAACTTCTACTTGTGTATTTTGCACAGGCTTTTCGACTTTCGAATTCTTAACAGCACGACCCTTACTTTTCGTATTTTCGATTTTTGCTTTTTTAACGCCCACTGGTCGTGCAAACATCATTTTTCCCGCGGCAGTTTGAAGTGAACGAATAAATTCTACCTCACTAATTGTTCCAATTAAACTTTCGCCGTTTTCAATAACAACCATTGTACCATCAGGCAGATGTCCAATACCTTGCTTTTTCTCATTTCCTTTTTGGGTAATTTCAAGCATGATTTTTTCACCCGGCAGATAATCCGCTCTAACAGACTGAACGAGTTCATTGATATTTAAAACCTCAATTCCTTCAACCTTAGCAACTTTATTAAGATTGTAATCTGCTGTCAAAATTTCAGCATTCATTTTTTTAGCCAACGAAAGTAATCGATTATCAACGCCTTCTGAAGCAGAATTTCCATCAGCTAAAATACTTACTGTTATTTTTTCTTCATTTTGAAGGGCTGAAATAATATCTAGCCCATATCTTGCTCGAACCCGTTTTTCATCATCTCCACCATCAGCTAAAATCTGTAATTCGCCAACAACACTTCGAGGAATTAAAATATCAAAATTAATAAATCCAGTCCTTGCTACTGCTAAAAATCGCCCGTCGATTAAAATTGAAGTATCGACTAGTATTTGTTTTTTTGCTTTCGAAATTAATGGCTTATCCTTTTTAAGATCAAACCAAATTCCGCAAACAATAAATAAAATTAAAACTAATAAAAATGTTTCCATAAAATAATATCCTTTTATTGTAAATATTTAATTAAGGCTTCGCGCAAATCGCGCACCGCTGTTACAAAGCTGTCTTTCGAAGAGTTTTTTGGCGCAAGCGCATTCGTAAAACCAAGTTTTTTAGCTTCCGCAATTCTTCTTTCTGCTTGAGAAACTGTTCGAATTTCACCACCCAAACCAACTTCGCCAAATACCACAACACCATCAGAAA
>JABZJO010000041.1:0-5366 GCA_015257755.1 Candidatus Nanogingivalaceae bacterium | reverse complement strand
GTCGTCAAGTTATGGCCAAACTTGGTAATATTGACGCAGCAAATAAATTAGTAGATGTTATCGCACCACAACTTTCGAAACGAAATAGTGGACATTTGCGAGTTGAGCGAACTCGAATTCGTCGAGGTGATGCCGCAGAAATGGCTACAATTGAATTTGTTGATGAAATTAAACACGAAAGTGAGGATAAGTAAATGGCAATTAACGCAAAAACTTATTCACAAAAACCAGCTGAAGTTAAACGAGATTGGATCTTGATTGATGCTGCTGAATCGGCTACACTTGGTCGACTTAGCGCAAAAATTGCAACTTTTTTGACAGGTAAAAACAAGCCTACATATACGCCACATACAGACGGTGGAGATTATGTAATTGTTATCAATGCTGAAAAAGTTAAAGTTACAGGAAATAAAGAAGAAGATAAGATGTATTATCGATATAGTGGATTTCCTGGTGGTCTGAGTGAAGCTTCTTTGAAAGAATTGCGCGAAAAGAACGCTGCAATGATTATAGAAAAAGCAGTTTCAGGTATGCTTCCAAAGAATAAACTTCAAGCTGAACGAATGAAACGTTTGAAAGTTTATGTAGGTTCAGAGCATAACCATTCAGCTCAAAAACCAAAGAAAGTTGAGGTTAAATAATCATGGCTGAAGCTAAATATTTCTACGGTCTTGGCCGACGAAAAGCTGCGACTGCTCGAGCTCGACTATATTCAGGAAAAGGTAGTCTTACTATTAACGAAAAACCTGCGCTTGAATATTTTGATGGAAATAAATCAATGCTTGCTGAGATTACAGATCCACTCGCATTGGTTGGTAAACAATCAGATTTTGATATTACAGTAAAAGTTAACGGTGGTGGTTTAGCTGGTCAAGTTGACGCTATTAAACTCGCTATTTCAAAAGCTTTAACTGTTGCTCATGCAGATTTGCGACCAGTATTGAAAAAAGCAGAATTCTTGAAGCGTGATCCACGCGAAAAAGAACGCAAGAAGTACGGTTTACGATCGGCGCGAAAACGAGAACAATTCTCAAAGCGTTAATCTATACAAAAAACAATCGTTCGAGAGATATTCGGGCGGTTGTTTTTTTATTGCTAAATAACCAAATAAGACAAGATGTACACTTTAAAAAAAATACAAAAAGTGATATACTTAAGTATATGGAAAAGATATCAAAAGAAGAAGTTAGGCATTTAGCGGAGCTTTCAAGTATTTCGTTAAGTGATGATGAAGTTTCTAATCTTCAAACTGACTTGGGAAATATTGTTGAATATATTGAACAACTTAGTGAACTTAATACAGATGGCATTGAGCCGACTTATTCGGTTTCGAAAAATCAAAATGTTTGGCGAGAAGACGAAATTAATGATTACGGTGTTAAGCGAGCTGAGCTTTTGAAGTTGGCTGGTGATAATGTTGAAGATAATCAAGTAAAAGTTCCAAAGGTTTTGTAGGAGAATTATGACGAATATTTTTGAAATTAGAGAACAGGTTCTGTCTGGTAAAAAGACAGCCGTTGAGTTTGTAGAAGAAGCACTAGCAAAGGCTGAAAATGCTAAGGAGTTTAATGCTTTTACGAGTTTGATTGGAAGCAGAGCTTTAGAACGAGCTAAAGAGATTGACGAAAAAATTTCGAAAGGTGAGAAAGTTGGCGAATTGGCTGGAGTGCCTTTTGTTGCGAAAGATAATTTCTTGGTATTTGGGTCGCCTTCAACAGCTTCAAGCAAAATGCTTGAGCATTTCATAACTCCAATTCAAGCAACTGCTATCGAAAAATTAGAAAATGCAGGTGCAATTTGTATTGGGAAAGCTAATCTAGATGCTTTCGCACATGGTGGATCAACAGAAAACTCAGCTTTTGGAGTTACTAAAAACTCAGTTGATGAAACCCGTGTTGCCGGTGGCTCTTCTGGAGGGTCGGCAGTAATTTCAGCATTAGATATCGTTCCTTTTACCCTTGGAACCGATACGGGTGGCTCAATTCGTCAGCCAGCTAGCTTTAACGGTGTCTATGGTGTAAAACCAACCTATGGAACAGTTTCTCGATTTGGTGTTGTCGCAATGGCTTCTTCAACCGATACAATTGGCGTTTTTGCTAAAACGGCTAAAGAGAGTGAACTTGTAATGTGTGTTATGGCTGGCCTTGATTCTCGTGACGCAATGACCTTGCCTGATTTTTGGAAAGAAGAAAAGGCGCCAAAAAGGGCAAAAATTGGTGTTGTTAAAGAGTTTTTGAGTGATGGAGTTGACCCTGAAGTTCGAAAGGTAACTGAAAACTATATTGAAAAAATGCGAAAAGCCGGTCATGAAATTGTCGAAGTTTCATTACCTATGAGTAAATATTCTTTGGCTATTTATTATATTGTGGTTCCAGCTGAAGTTTCCTCTAATCTAGCTCGGTATGACGGAATTCGATACGGTTTACGTTCAAAAGACGCAAAGAATCTTAGCGAAGTATTTGGAAAATCTCGTGATGAAGGTTTCGAAGTTGAAAACAAACGCCGAATTATGATTGGTTCATATGTTCTTTCGAGCGGCTTTTATGATGCATATTACTTACAGGCACAAAAAGCACGAACAATTTTGATAAATGAATTCAATAAGTTGTTTGAGGATGTAGATTTTTTGGTTGGTCCAGTTGCGCCAACGCCAGCATTTAAGATTGGCGAAAATGTGCATGACCCTATAAAGATGTATCTTGCTGACATCTTGAATGTTCCTGCGTCTCTAGCGGGCCTACCAGCAATATCTGTTCCTGCAGGCAAAACTGAAGCTGGGCTACCAGTAGGTGTGCAAATTATTGGAAAAATGGAATCTGATTCAAAGATTTTAGCACTCGCAGATAGTTTGGAGGAAAAATAATGGATTTAATAATTCTTTCAGTTTCAATTTTGATCTGTGCTGGACTTTTATTCTTTTTTATTGAAATAACTAAAACTGAAAAAATTCAGCTCGATAAACTTAAATTTCAGGGCGACTGGTTAAAAATTGAAAATTCTATTAAAAAAGATGAGCCAGCAACTTGGCATTTGGCGCTAATTAATGCCGATAAGCTTGTTGATACAGCAATGAGAGAATTAAAGATTTCTGGACAAACAATGGGTGAGCGGTTAAAAAATGCAAAAGACAGGCTTTCGAGCCCAAATTCAATTTGGCACGCGCATAAGCTTCGAAACGTGATTGCGCATGAAAATGATGCACAAATTAATTTCGACCAAACTCGTCGCGCAATGAATAGCTTTAAACAGGCTTTAAAAGATTTAGGAGCAATTTGATGGAAGATATTTTAAAAAAATATGAAATGACAATCGGTATTGAATGTCATGTTCAATTGAAAACAAAAACTAAGCTTTTTAGTGGAAGCGATAACGATGCTCGAGATAAAACACCAAACGAAGCAACTTCACCAATTGATTTTGGTTTGCCCGGAATGCTACCAGTTTTAAATAAAGAGGCTGTGCGTTTAGCGGTTCGAGCAGGAAAAGCTTTGAATGCTAAAATTGCAAACGTGAGTCGTTTTGATCGAAAGCATTATTTTTATCCAGATCTACCAAAAGGTTATCAAACCTCACAACTTTATCAGCCAATCATTGGTGCTGGTGAGATTATTGCACCACTCCCTAGCGGCGGTGAAGTAAAGGTGAGGATTGAACATGCACATCTTGAAGAAGATGCTGGAAAACTAACTCACTTTAATGATCATTCGCTGGTTGACTTAAATCGAGCTGGAACACCTCTAATCGAGATCGTTTCTATGCCGGACATTCATTCGGCCGAGGAAGCACGAGCATATGCTGAAGAGCTTCATAAGCGAATGGTTTTTGCGGATGTGACAAATGGTGATCTGTATCAAGGAAATATGCGTTTTGATGTGAATATATCGGCGCGAAAATTTGGTGAAGAGAAACTTGGAACGCGAACTGAAATTAAAAACTTAAATAGTTTTCGAAGCGTGGAGCGTGCGGCTCAATATGAATTTGAACGCCAAGTTAAATTACTAGAAAAGGGCGAAAAAATTAAGCAGGAAACGCGCGGTTGGCTTGATGATGAACAAAAAACATTCTCTCAGCGCAGTAAAGAGGAAGCCCAAGATTATCGCTATATGCCTGATCCAGATATTCCACCGATTATCTTGAGTGATGAAGAAATTTTGAAAATGCAAGCACGATTTCCAGTCATGCCAGACTATTTCCGAGATAAATTTAGTATTTTTGGGCTTGATAGCTCTGTGATCGAATATGCTTTGAGTGATTATCGAATCGCTGAACTCTTACTAGCAACTTGGGGTGATGGACCTTGGGAGAATGGACAGGAGAATGCGTTAGAGACTATTAGAGAGTTCTTACCAGAATACACACTTGAAGAACATAAAGAAAATATGAAGCGAATCTTTAATTGGTTTGCTTCAACACCAAGCGAAGAACTCGATATGGATAAAGTTTATAAAGGTTATGTTGGCCCTCGCCGATTAACTCTTTTGGCTCATTTAGTCCACGATAAAAAAGTAAGCTCTAACGGCGGTCATCAAATTTTCTTGGCAATGCTTGATGATGAAAATCTAGAGTTTATGCCAGAAAAGATTGCTGAAAAAATGAATTTACTTCAAGTTTCAGATGAGGGTGTTATTGCGAAAATTGTTGATGAGGTTTTGGCGGATTCAGCTTCACAGAAAGCAATTGAAGACATTCGAAACGGTAATGATAAAGCGATCGGCTTTTTGGTTGGTCAGATTATGAAAAAATCAAAAGGTAAGGCAAACCCAGCACTAGCCCAAAAGCTAATTCGTGAAAAAATATAATAATTCTAAATAATAACTACACTTTATTTTAAGGGGTAGTTATTATTTTTTAGAAAAACTATTGACATAAGAATTATTTTGTGGTACAATACTATCAGATTTGTAAAAAAATCAAAATAAAAATAATAAAATCAAAAAACGATAAAGGAGAATAATGAGCTCTGCCGCAGAAATCTTAGTTGTATTTTTATCTGTAGCGCTTGCAATTTTTATTACACTAGGAATAATTACTTTTATATTAGTTATTCGAGTGACTCGTCAAATTGGCGATGTTACAGAAAAAATGCAAAATATTACATCAAGTATAGATAGTATTGCGCAAAATGTTGCTCAAGTAACATCGCCAATAATTATCGGAAAAATAGTATTAGATATGTTTAATAAATTTAAATTTAAAAAAGGAGAAAAATAAATGAGTAAAAAATTTGGATTAGGATTGGCTATCGGCGCTATGGTTGGTGCTGTTGCAGGAATTTTATCAGCCCCAAAAAGTGGTGAAGAAACTCGAAAAGATTTAAAAACAAAGGCTAAAAAAGTGGCTGATATTGCGACGGAAAAAACTGCAAA
>JABZJO010000040.1:0-5552 GCA_015257755.1 Candidatus Nanogingivalaceae bacterium | reverse complement strand
ATTCGAAACAATCTTGCAGATGGTGTTAACTTAGTTCAAGGAACAAAAAATAGCATTGTTCGAAACAATAATTTTAGAGGTAACGGTGATGATTCTGTAGCTTCTTGGGCAACAAAAGATAATGATTCTGAAAATACAGAAAACAACACTTTTGAGCATAACACTATTGAGCTTGGTTGGCGAGCTGGTGGAATTGGTATTTTTGGTGGAAACGGTCACAAAATCCTAAATAATCACATCAAAGACAATCGCGGCGGTGCTGGAATTCGAGTTTCAACAGTATTTGCAGGTTACGGTTTCGGAGACAACACCCTAGGAACGTTAATTAAAGACAACTGGATTGAAAATTCTGGAACATCGAACGATTTCTATGGCAACCCACGAGGTAGTTTAGATTTCGAAAAGAAATACGGTGATCTTTCGAATATCAAGGTTGAAAATACAACGCTCGTAAATCAAGCCATGCAAGATATGAGTAAAAATTTCGATCTTGATGGTAAGGTTGATATCTCAAATACTATTCACAAGAATCCAGATGAGAATAACCGAAATATTATCTTTAATATTAACCAAGTTACAAATAAGAGCATTTCGGTAAACGAAGACTTCAGTTTGTATTACTACAATGGTGAAACGACGGCTGGTGGAATTTCAACTCGTTCATGGTTGCCAAAATCTGCGAATATCAATATTACTCCAGAGATGACACACTCATATAACAATGATAAAAAGAAAGTTTATAACTTTGTTAACGGTGATATTCCAAGTTTCCTTCCCGAATCAACTAATTTCTTGAAAGACTATAATTATTTGGGCGAGCAAGAATACAAAGGAAACGTGATTCGTTTTTGGCAAGCTAAATAAAAGCCGAAATGAAAAGACAGTTCGAACGAGCTGTCTTTTTATATATTCACCCGTTCTCCACTAAAATAGACTTAAAGAGTGTTGACTCAGTATTGAAGGTATGTTATACTGAAATAGTTGTTCTTTTTTAGAACAGCATAGTTCTTTATACTATACTTATTGCATTTATTTTTTCAGAAAATCGATAAGATAAAAAATCATCTAAGTATGGCAGTATTTAGATAATTCGGATGTGATAGGTGTATTGATAACTTTTGGGTTAACGACGCTTTTTGTAAATCTTGCGTCGTTTTCTTTTGTCTTATTTTTTGGCTTTTGCTTTCGGTATTTTTTATAAAAAAATAAAAAAGCGAGTCAGATAAACTGGCTCGCTAAATATTAAACGAAATAACTAAACTGTTGTGCGTTAGGTTAGTCAATAATCATCTTTTTTACTTAATAGAAATTAGATTTTTTCGATTTGAAGAATATCAAGCTCAACTGGTGTTTCGCGACCAAACATTGAAACCATCACTTTAATCTTACCTTTTACGGCATCAATTTCAGAAACCGCACCTTCGAAACCTTTGAAAGGTCCGTCGATAATGTTAACGATTTCACCCTCAGAGAAGTTAATATCAAACATTGGCTCTTCAGCGCCCATTCGGCGGCGAATTTCGCGCATTTCTTTTTCTGAAACTGGTGTTGGCGAGTCTGAGCCGATAAATCCAGTTACGCCTGGTGTGTTTCGAACCACGAACCAAGTTTCTTCGGTAAGTTTCATTTCAACCAAAACGTAGCTTTGCAAGATTTTTCGTTCAACAACTTTACGTTTACCGTTTTTTACTTCAATTTGCTTCTCTTTTGGTACGAGCGTATCAAAAATTTTATCTGCCATATCCACACCTTGAATTCGTTGGCGAAGATTTTCAGCAACTTTATCTTCATATCCCGCTAGGGTTGTAATTGCATACCAGTTTCGGGAATCATCATATCGTTTTTGTGCCATAATTACCTTTCTAAAATTATTTGATTAATGCTTTAAAGATCCAGTTAAATAGTCCGTCGAGCAACAAGATTAAAACTGAAAAAGCAACCGAAAAAGCAATAACTGCGCCAGTCATCTTCCAGGTTTCTTTACGAGTTGGCCAGCGAACAAGTTTTAGTTCCTTCCAAGAGGCTGCAAGATATTTTGCGAGCGCAACGAAAGGAAAACCGATAAATTTGAATGGTTTTGCTAAAACTCGCAATAATTTTGGTGCGGGTTTTTTTGCCTTTTTCTTTACGGTTACACCTGAAACTTTTGCAGCGTATTTGCTCATTTTTGGTTCTTTCGAAACTTCTTTTACAGGCTTCGAATCTGTATCTTTCGCTTTAACGCGAGTGATTTTGGTCTCTTTTTTAGCCATTTTTCTCCTATTCCAAAATTAAAAAGCCTATTAGGCTTGATATGTCAAGTATAGCACACTTTTTTTAAAAAAGCAAAAATAATACAAAGAATTACTTTGAGGCTTTAGGTAGCTCAAAAAAGAATCTTGAGCCGTGATTTAACTTGCTTTCAACTTGAATTTTTGTGCCTATTTTTGCCGCTAATTTTGAAGAAACATAAAGACCAAGGCCGGTTCCACCAGTCTCACGCGTACGCCAATCTTCACTGCGATAAAATTTTTCGAAAATTCGTTTCTGATCGCTTGAACTTATACCAATCCCGGTATCTTTAATTTCGAAAATAACACCTTTTGGTGAGTTTCTAAAACAAATCTCAACTGAACCTTCGCGAGTATATTTTAAAGAGTTTGTAATGAAGTTTTGTAACAATTCTTCAAGGTAAAGCTTGCTTGTTTTTACGCTATTTAACTTATTGTCAAGATTTAAGTTTAGTGACAATCCTTTTTCGGCAGCTGATTTATGATACTTATTAAATAAAGACTCTGCAAGTTCTTGTGGATGGATAATTTCGGTTTGGTGGTTAATTCCTCTTTCAACTTTCGAAAGCGCAGAAAGGTCGTTTACCATTGTTGCAAGAAATGTATTTTGCTTGTAGGCTGTTTCAGCTGTTGTTTCAAGAAGTTTTGAAGGTGCCTTTTTTTGAATTAGTAAACGAAGATTGCTTAAAGAACCCTCTAAAATTGCCACTGGAGTTCGAAGTTCATGACTAACTACACTAATAAACTCATCTCGTTCTTCGTCGAGAGTTTTTTGTTTTGTGATGTCGCGCAAAATTACAACAAATTTTTTTGAACGTTCACGATTTTTTTTGCCTGAAGATTCGCGAATTCGAATAATCTCAATTTCAATTCGTAGCTTTTCGTCATCTTTCGAAAGGGTTAAATCATTGGTTGAAAAATATGGTTTTCCGATTCGGAAAATTTCTTGCATATCGAAGGTTTCAGTATTGATTTTTGAGAGTTTACATATTTTCGAAAGATTTTTGCCAACAATTTGTTTATCTTCATCTAACAAGTCGAGAGTTGCAGAGTTGTAAAGTTCGACTCTTCCGCGCGAGTCAACACTCAAAACAGCATCAGTTAAGCTGTTGATGATTGTAAGAAGTCGGTTTCGTGTATCTTCACTTTTTTTGTGGGTTTTAAACATTTTTGCTTGTATTTGCCGCTGTCGAATTCCGAAAATTATAAAAGCCAGATTTAATGCAAAAATTGCAAAAAGTATAGATATAAACTCATTGATTTGAACTGAAGAAGTAATAAAAATAATTATAATCTCAGATAAAGCAATACCAACCCCGAGGGCAATTTTGATAAAAACTTCATCTTTAGGACTAAAATTATGAGTATTATCCATAAGCAATATTATACGCTGAAAGAATCAAAAAAGCAATTTAAAACCGCAAAGAAGTCTGCGGTTTTAAAATTATTCGTTATGTGTTCGATCGAGCGACATAAATCGAAGACGCTCTGGATGGAAGTATAGCTCGATAGTTCCAACCGGTCCATGACGGTGCTTCGCTAGGATTAAATCAGTAATATTCTCGCGCTCAGTTTCTGGGTTATAATAGGCTTCTCGATAAAGGAACATCACGATATCAGCATCCTGCTCGATAGAACCAGATTCGCGAAGGTCGGCGAGCTGCGGAATTTTTGGATCACGACTTTCGACTGAACGACTAAGCTGTGAAAGCGCAATTACAGGCACGTTTAATTCACGCGCGAGCAATTTTAATCCACGAGAAATTTCAGAAACCTCTTGCACACGGTTAGCTGAAGACTTAGCGGAGCCGCTTCCTTGCATAAGTTGGAGGTAGTCGATTACGATTAGTCCAAGTTCACCGTTGTGTGCGGCGCGTCGAGCTTTTGTTCGCATTTCAAGCACACTTACGCCAGGTGTATCATCTATGTAGATTGGCGCTTCGGCCATTTCGCCCATAGCATCGGCAAGTTTTGCGAAATCTTCATCGCTCAAATTCCCGGTTCGAATATTCCAAGAATCAACCCCGGCTGCATCGGCAAGCATACGATCAACGAGCTGCTCTTTACTCATCTCGAGGCTAAAGAAAAGCACAGATTTTTTTTCGATAGTGGCAATATTATAGGCCAGATTAGTTACAAAGGTTGTTTTTCCCATTGCCGGACGTGCCGCCAAGATAATCAGGTCAGATCGTTGTAGTCCTGCGGTTTTATTATCAAGATCGCGATATCCGGTTCGAATTCCGCGAATTGCACCTTTATTTTTATAAAGCTCATCTAATCTTTCGAAAGAGTCATTTAAGATGTCTTCCATTGAAGATAGATCTTGCTTCAAGCTCGCGTCTGAAACACCAAAAAGCTCAGCTTCACTCTGCCCTAAAAGTTGAGGAACGCTTAAATCTTCATTAAAAGCTAGCTCTGTAATATCGCCACCAGCCTTGATTAGGCGCCTTCGGACTGCGGCTTGTGCGACAATTTCAGCGTAAGATTTTGCATGTGATGCGGTTGGAACGTAATTTGTTAGTTCCGCCAAATAGCTCGCCCCGCCAACAGCATCAAGTTCTTCGCGTTTTTTAAGCTCATTTGTAAGTGTTAATAAATCTACCGGCTGATGATGTTCATAAAGTCTAATAATCGCCGCAAAAATTGTAGCGTGGCGTTTATCGTAAAAATCAACCGCCTTTACGATTTCGGCAATATCAATCAAAACTTCTTCATCAATCAAAATAGCACCGATCAAGCTCATCTCGGCATCTAGATTTTGTGGCGGAATTTTTCCACCTATTTTAGCATCATTTTTACTCATCGATTTTTACCATTTCTCCACCCCCCATTAAATCCTGTACACTCGCAATCTCTGGATCGTTAGCTGGCTTTGCGGTTTCAAAAACCTCAATAGCCCAACCTCCTGCGTTAATTTTTTTCAATGCTTTTCCTATTGAAGCTTGCGCTTTTGCTTTTTCGAGTTGCTTTTTCTTAAAAGGAAAGCCTGTGTAAATTTTAATTTTACCATTTTCGAAAGCGTAACCAGATTGTCTTAAGATCGTCTGAATACCTTTATCTTCTTCATTGACAGCGTTGCAAAAATCTCCCCATTTGAATTCGCGCGCTTCACCCAAATCTTCATTTTCAAGCAAAATTTCGGTTGTTTCAACTTCTTTTTGTGGAGTTTTAGTTTTTGAAGTTTCAATCTCTTTCTCTTTAGAAGATTTTTCGTGCTTCTTTTTTTTGCTTGGCGGATTCTCGAAAGTCTCGTTTTTAACTTTTGGTTGAGCTGTTATTTTT
>JABZJO010000039.1:0-5629 GCA_015257755.1 Candidatus Nanogingivalaceae bacterium | reverse complement strand
ATGTGCGGCAGCTTTTTCTTGGGCTTTTTTTTGATTCCAAATATTTTCACTTGGTGTCATCGCGATAATTTTTGCATTGGGTGTTTTCTTTTTTGCGAATTCTATAGCTTCAAACAAGGGTTCAGGCTTTAAAAGCATACCATCTCCACCACCGTAGGGAATATCGTCAACCTGTTTTCGAGGGCCAATTCCAAAATCCCGAAGGTTAATAATCTCGAAAGAAACCACTCCTTGCTTTTGTGCCTTCCATATCATGGCGTTATTCAGGACGGGTTCAAACATTTCAGGGAAAAGAGTGATAACTTGAATTTTCATTACTATATTTTAACATTTTTTTATTATTTTTGCAAAAAGAGAAAACTAAAAATCCAGCCACAGTATATCGGCTGGATTTTTAACAAGTATAAGCTCTCAAACTTTCCTTTAGTTTGCTCGCATAGAGCTTTGACTTTTTTGTTTCCACAGTTCTTTCGAAACTTGAAACTCCACTTGCAAGTTTCAAATTGAACTGTTTATATTATAACGCAATATCGTCTAGTTCTGCAAGCTCTTTTCTTGTCTGATCTGCGAAAGTGCTTTTGTTTTCCACAGCTTCATCTGTTGTGTTTTCCACAGCTTCATTCTTTTCTTCACTATCGCTGATTTTTAGATTGTAATGAGCATTATTTTTTAGAGCTAATGCGCGGAGAAGGGCTCTGAGGCTTTGTGCGGTTGCGCCTCGACGACCGATAATTCTGCCCAGATCTTCTTTATTTACGCTAAGAGTTAGTAAAACACCTTTTTCGTCGATTGTTCGTTCAACTTTAACGTCTTCAGGATTTTCAACTAAATTTTTAACGATATACTCAACAAACTGTTGGTCAATTGTCATTATCAGATACTCCTTTTATTCAGTTTATGCTTTAATTGTATCATTTTTCTTGTGATTTTTCAACCATTCAATATAAATGAAGATTGCTGTAAAAATAGTCATTAATATTATATAGAGTATGAATGCTCTTTCTGAAAGAACGCTAATTTCGATGAGTTTTCGAAATAGGATAGCGGTTGTAATAAATGCACCGATCGACCAAGTTAGTAGTAAAACTCGCCAAATATTAAGAGGTAAACATGCTCGAATAACTGATAGCATTCCAATTGATCCGAGAAGATAGTAAGAAACGGTTGAGATTTCTTGTGCAATCCAACCATTTGCTGCACCCCAAATTCGTACGAAGATTACAGAAAATACAACCATTAAGGCGCTAGGCAAAGCCATTAGGAGTGATTTTTTAATAAAGTTCTTCTCAACAGGGCGAATATTTTTTTCGAAAGTTAATACGAAAGGCGGGAAACCTTCAACGAATTGATCGATAAGTGTAACTTGAATAGGAATGAATGGGAAGACTAGAAGTAGGTTTTTATCGAAAAGAAGGGCGCTCAAAATACAAATTATCGCTAGAATAAATGAGTAAATTGTTTTGATAAAGAAGATTGGTGCAATTCGGGCAATATTATTCACAACTCGACGCCCTTCAAAAAGAATTTCTGGCAAATCGTTAAAGTCAGAATTTAGAAGAACTAGGTTAGCTATCTGACGGGTTGCAGGGTCTCCTTCGGCCATTACAATCGAACAGTCAGCCTCACGCAGGGCTAGAATATCATTCACACCATCACCAGTCATTGCGGTTGTACGACCAGCTTTTTTGAGTGTTTGAATGATTAATTTCTTTTGGTGTGGTGAAACTCGACCAAAGATTGCGGTTTTTTCAGCAATTTTTTTAAGCTCAGTATCTTTAACTTTGGAGCAGTCAATGTAGCTTTCAAAATTTACAAAACCGGCTTTTTTGGCAATATTCGAAACAGTGATAGGGTTGTCACCAGATATAATTTTTAGATCAATTTTTTGTGAGCGGAGATATTCTAGTGTTTCACGAGCCCCTTCGCGGATAGGATCGGTGATTTCGATTAGGGCTAGTTTTGAGATTTTTTCAGGCATCTTGATGTTTTTATTATCAATTTCATCTTTCGAAAGTGCCAAAGCTAGAATACGGGACCCTCTTTTTAGTGCTTCGTTCGCTTGCTTTAAAGTTTCGCCAAAAATCATTTCGGGCGCACCTAAAAATAATGTTCCAACACCTTCGATTTGCATTGACCCCCACTTTCGATCACTTGAAAAAGGGATAATATTTGTAGCATTAAGATCGGTTTTTGTTTTTGAAGAATATTTGCGAATTGCTTGAGCTGTCGGGTTACTATCTTCGCTAAATTTCATATAAGTCGCTAGAAAAGTGTTAACTTCTTCTTCTGAAAATTTTCGTGAAAGATTGTATAGATTTTCGACTTTCATTTTTCCTTCAGTGATTGTTCCTGTCTTGTCTAGACAGAGCGTATCGACTCGAGCGAGTGTTTCAACGGAATACATTTCTTGAACAAGAACTTTTCGAAGTCCAAGTTTAATTACCGCAGTTAGCAATGAAGTGATTGTAAGGAGGGCGATTCCTTTCGGAAGCATACCTAAGAGTGGTGTTGATGTATAAATTACAGCAAGATTAGTTGGGAGCATTTTTATTAGGAGTGCCTCAAAAAACAGCGCAAGACCGAAGGGAATGATAATTTTACTAGTAAAACTAGCGATACGATCGAGAGAATTGAGAATTTTTGAGTTGATCGGTTTGTGGGTTTTGGCCTCAACCATAAGTTTTGAAGCGTAATTATCTGCTCCAACATGTGAAACTTCTGCTAGGATATTGCCGCTTGCCAAAAAGCTACCTGATAGTAAAATTGCACCTTTCTCTTTTAAGACCAAGTCGCTTTCACCGGTAAGCATAGCTTCATTTGCTTCAGCAACCCCCTCAATAACAACGGCGTCAGATGGAATTTGCTCTCCGGCAGAAATCTTAAGAATATCGTTCATCACTATTTCTTCGGGTGTAATTTTTTGTTCACGAGAAGAACGAATTACTGTGATTTTTTCTTTACTTAACAGATTGAGTTTATCGATCATCTTTTTAGCGCGAACCTCGGTTGCGATTCCAGAGATTGCGTTAAATATGATAACTACAAAAAAGATTAAGTTACTCCAGGCGCCAACAAGTGCAAGAAGAATAGCAATTAAAAAATTTAATAAATTGAAAAGAGTAAAAACGTTTCTTTTTACAATTTCCCAAAAGCTATTGTTATTATCTATTTTAAAATCATTAACTAGCCCTTGTGAAATTCTTTTTCGAACCTCGGCGGCGGTTAATCCGTTGAGTTTTTTTTCGTTATCCATATGAAATATTATAACATATTTTATTTTTTTATAAAAAGTGTTAATATATAATATATGAATAAAGTTGCAGAAATAATTAACCAATTAATTAAGGACAAATTTAATATTGAAATTGAGGTTTCTTTAACTCGGCCACGGCCGGAATTTGGTGATTTTGCAACAAATATTGCAATGCAACTTGCAGGAAAACTTTCGAAAAATCCGCGCGAAATTGCCGAAGAATTAGCAAAGGAGCTTTCGAAAAATGAAATTTTTGAAAAGGTTGAAATTGCGGGTCCTGGTTTTTTGAATTTGCGAGTTTCGGCAAAAAGTCTTGAAAAATTATTGAGTCAAGAATTTAGCGATAGGTTTGGTTCAAATGATGAAGGTAAGGGGAAATTAGCTTTAATTGATGGACCAAGCCCAAATATGGCAAAACCTTATAGTGTTGGTCATCTACGACCTGGAAATCAAGGATGGGCAGCAAAAAAACTACTAGAATTTTCTGGATGGAAGGTTATCACGGATAATCACTTAGGTGATTATGGAACACCTTTTGGTATTTGGGTTGTCGGCTTTAAAATGTTTTCAAGTGAAGAAAAACTTGCTAGCCGTGGAATTTACGAGCTTGGTGATGTTTATATTAAAACTAAAGCGGCAATGAAAAAACAGGGTGAAGGTGGAGAAATCGAAAAACTTGCAGAAGAGTGGCTCTTGAAGCTCGAAAAAGGAGATAAAGAAGCGATTGAGTTTTCGAACAGGTTTAAAGAGATTAGCTTAAAACATATTCATGATGTAATGGCGCGTCTTAAGATTTCAACGGATTATGAGTATGGTGAAGCGTTTTTTGCGCCAAAAGGTAAAGCGGCAGTGCAGAAGCTACTTGAAAGTGGCGTTGCGGTTCAAAATGAAGACGGTTCAGTGATTGTTCCTCTAGATGAATATGGATTTGATGTTCCACTTTTGGTTCAAAAAAGTAACGGTGCTGCACTTTATGCCACAAATGATCTTGCAACAATTTTGTTCCGTGAGGAAGAATTCGCTCCTGATAAAGTGGTTTATTCAGTTGGTGCTGAGCAACAATTCTATTTTTCACAAATTTTTGCAATGGCGAAAAAACTTGGCATTAAAACTGATTTGTATCACCTTTGGTTTGGTGTAATTGACCAGCTTAACGAAGACGGAACACGTGAAAAAATGTCTTCACGAAAAGGTGTAGTCTTGATGGAGGAACTTCTCGATAAGGCTGAAGAGCGTGCGCGTGAAATTGTGGCTGGGCGAGATGTTTCTGAGGAAGATGTTAAGAAAATCGCGCTCGGTGCGATTAAGTTCTCAGATTTTGCTGCAGATAGGCGAACGAATATTCTTTTTGACTGGGAAAATATTTTTGCGTTAACTGGATTTTCTGGCCCATACGTTCAATATTCAGCCGTGCGTGTAAATAATATTTTGCGAAAAGAACAGAATTTCGAAATAGTTGATTTTGAGGATTATAATTTCGAAGCTGAAAAGAATATAATTTTGCAGTTATTAGCTTTTCCGGAAGTGGTTAAAACAGCTGCACGTGACTTAGAACCTCACAAAATTTCAAAATACCTTTATGATCTAGCACGAGAGATGAATCGATATTACGAAAAAACACGTGTTGCAGATGCGCCAGAAATCGAAAAATCAGCAAGATTAACACTTTTAAAGAAAGTTTCGAAAACTTTTGAAAACGGTTTAGACTTGCTTGGTATTGAAATCCCCGAAAAAATGTAGGCTTCAAAGCAAGAAAAAGAGCTCTCGAACGAGAAGAGCTCTTTTTAAGTTAAAAATTAATTTCTTTAAGGGTACGATCGATTTTAAGGCGAGT
This sequence comes from Candidatus Nanogingivalaceae bacterium, assembly GCA_015257755.1. Classification (GTDB taxonomy): domain Bacteria; phylum Patescibacteriota; class Saccharimonadia; order Saccharimonadales; family Saccharimonadaceae; genus Nanogingivalis. Next base: position 542 of record JABZJO010000039.1, on the reverse strand, counting down.
TCGAAGAACAGAGCCTTTGTTTACGATGAAATAATCAGCAATCGCTATTGGCCCACCCTTTTCGAGAGTTTCTATTTCATTAAAATCGCGATCATTAACTTCGGCTAGAGTCATTGCGCGATCTGGGCGTATAGAAATTCGCTTGTGTCGAAGATTTTTAGGCGGAACTAGTGCAATAAGCTTTAATTCGGTTGGGAAGTGCTTTTTGAGGATTTTATATTCGGTCCAAGTATAAAGCCCATCAGCGATGATACGCTTTTGGCCAGATTTTATTAGTTTTTGAATTTGTTCGACAATTTTATTAACAATTACCTCTTTTCCAAATTCCTCGCGCAGTTTTGTGCGCATCATTTTTTCATTTGAAGGTGTAATTTCTAAGCCGGCATCCTTCAGGGCATTAATTACTACGCCCCCAAAGTAGACACTCGGGTAGCCTTTTTGTTTAAGATATTCTGTGGTAGTACTTTTACCGCTACCAGCAAGGCCAACCAGGGCGATAATTTTTACCGAATCGTTCTTTTTTTGATTTTTGAGGCGTAGGA
>JABZJO010000038.1:0-5713 GCA_015257755.1 Candidatus Nanogingivalaceae bacterium | reverse complement strand
ACCCATGACACCCTGCTTAAAAGGCAGGTGCTCTAACCAGCTGAGCTACAGACCCGTGCACTAACTGTATTTAAGAGTATATCTTATTTATCAATAAAAGTCAAGACTTTTTCTCGTTTTTCTTAAATTTAACTGGCGCAATACTCAAAATTGAAAGCACAACGCCAGCCAATATCACCCAGTTCATCCAATAGCCTAAAAAGATAGCTATATTTTTAGATATATCGTCTAAAACAAAAACTTTTTCAAAATATGGCAACAATAACAAAAATGCAAAAAAGGCAGAAAATGCAGAAGAAACAATCCTAATAATCCAATTTTCTTGCTTTGGGTTTTTTGTCAAAATTAATAAAGCCGGTGCTAAAATCAAGATAATTCCGACAATTCCACTTAGTGTTAATTCTGGAATTGTTAAATTTGAAGTTGTCAAAAAATTCGTAATTTCTTTATTCCAGTATTTATTAAGCACAACCCCAGATAAAACTACTAAGTTGAAATATCCCATTTTTCGTTGCGAAAGTGTCAAAAAAACAATCAAAATCGCAATAAATATTATTGTTATCATAATTAATATTATACTCTATTTTTCAATTTTCAAAACAATGACTTTTTAGATTTTTTAAACTCTTTAAGAAGCTCTCTTTGTTTCTTCGAAAGCCGTGTTGGAGTTTCAACAATAATTGTGACAATGTGCGCACCACGTTTATCATTTCGAAGATATGGAACTCCGTGCCCAGAAAGCTTAAAGTCAGTGTGGCTTTGCGTTCCAGCTGGAACTTTCATAGTTAATGGGCCATCAATAGTTTCAACTTCGATTTCAGCGCCCAGAGCTGCATCAACCATTGAAATTCTTTCTTCGCTTAAAATTAAGCTGCCCTCTCGAGTGAATTTTTTATCCGCTTTAACTCTAATATTTACATATAGATCACCGTTTTGGCCACCCTTAACAGCCTCACCATGATCAGAAAGACGAATTGTTGCGCCATCATCAATTCCTGCTGGAATTTTAAGTTTAATGGTTTGTTTCTTGCGGGAGATTCCACTTCCGCCACAAACTGAACAATTTTGTTCCGGAACTTCACCGCTACCACTACATGTCGGGCAAGTTACCGTTTGCTGAATTGGTCCAAAAAGAGTTTGAGTTGCTCTAGTTTGTTGGCCACTTCCATTACAATCTGGACATTTTTTCATTCCATGGCCAGGCTCTGCACCAGAACCTTTACAGTGTTCACATTCACTATCTAGATTTAACGCAATTTCAGTTTCGGTACCAAAAATAGCCTCCTTAAAATTGAGCGTTAATTCTACTTCAACATCTCGGCCTTTTTTAGCTTGAGACCCTCGATTTTGCGAAAAACCACCGCCAAAAATTCCATCAAAAATATCGCCAAATCCACCGCCAAAATCAAAATTAACATTTTGTCCAGAAAATCCGTTAAATCCTTCGAAAGGATTTCCACCAGAAAAACCGCCAGAATTTCCACCAACTCCGGCATGCCCAAATTGGTCATAGCGTTGACGTTTTTCTTTATCTTTTAAAACTTCATAAGCCTCATTTACCTCTTTAAAGGCTTTTTCGTCACCGCCCTTGTCCGGGTGAAGTTCAATAGCTTTTTTTCGAAAAGCTTTTTTAATTTCATCAGCACTGGCGTCTTTTTTAACACCTAAAATATCATAATAATCAGCTTTGCTCATATACTTCTATTATACCAAATTAGCACTTAAAGCGCAAGAGTGCTAATTTTCTTCAAGTTTCGAAAGTTTAAACTCTAAACCAGAAATTTCAACGCTCAAATTATAGCTCTGCTCACTTAAACGTTCAATTTCATAATCCGCTCTATCTAAAAAATTCCCATAAGAATGAACATCACCCATCTCTTCCGAATTAGCCTCTCGAGTAAGTTTTAAAGCTTCTTGAATCTGTGCCTGAATTTCCTTATCTTGCTGTTCAAGTTTGGAAATTTTATTTTTAATTTGCTCAATTTCTTTCTGTCTTTCTAAATTTGGATCAATTTCCGAAAGCTCTTCCCAGCTATTTTGTGAATTAGCTTGATAATTTTTATTTTTATTAAAATCTTCCATAAAAATATCTTATCAGATTTCAAAACAAATCGCAACAAACTAAAAGACGCCCGATTATTCGAACGTCTTTTAAGGAAAGAATCTTACCTATTTCTTGTCAATTACTTCACCCTCAACAGGCTCATCATCTTTCTTATCTGATTCTTTTGCACCTGAAGCTTCTGCGCTTTGTGCTTGATACAATTTAGCACCAATTGGCATAATTGCATCTTGAAGATCTTTCGAAGCTTTTTCAAGCTCATCTTTATCTTCAGAATTTTGGTGTTTTTTAGCTTCTTCAACTGCTTTCGAAATTGCTTCTTCATCTTCTTTCGAAATTTTATCTTTAAATTCACTTGGCATTTTTTCAGCTTGATAAATAGCATTTTCGAGTTGGTTTTTTGCATCAATTATTTCACGCTTTTTCTTGTCTTCATCTGCGTGAAGTTCTGCCTCTTTTTGAGCTTTTTCAATATCTTCTTTACTCATGTTTCCTGAGTTTTGAATTGTAATATTATTCTCTTTACCAGTTCCTTTATCTTTAGCAGTAACTGTTAGGATTCCGTTTGCGTCGATATTGAAAGTAACTTCAATTTGTGGAACTCCGCGTGGAGCTGGAGCAATTCCTGAAAGCACAAACATTCCGAGTGATTTATTGTCGGCAGCCATTTCACGCTCACCTTGGAGTACGTGAATTTCAACTTGTGGCTGGTTGTCAGCGTAAGTTGAGAAAACTTGCGATTTCGAAGTTGGCACAGTTGTATTTCGATCAATCATTGGAGTTCGAACGCCACCAGCAGTTTCGATTCCAAGAGTCAAAGGTGTAACGTCAAGAAGGAGCACATCTTTAACATCTCCAGCCAAAACACCACCTTGAATTGCAGCACCAACTGCCACAACTTCATCAGGGTTTACACCTTGAGTTGGTTTTTTGCCAAAGATTTTTTCAACTTTTTCAACTACAGCCGGCATTCGAGTCATACCACCAACCATCACAACTTCAGCAATATCACTAGCTTTTAGATCTGCATCTTTTAGAGCTTTTTCGACAGGATCAGCCAATCGCTCAATCAAGTCAGCAACCAATTCTTCAAGTTTTGCTCGAGTTAGTGTGTATTCAAAGTGTTTTGGACCATCTTCATCAGCTGTTAAAAATGGCAAGTTTACTTCGTAGGATGTTGTTGAAGAAAGCTCTTTCTTAGCTTTTTCAGCTTCGTCCTTCAAGCGTTGCATTGCAGCTGAATCATTTTTAAGATCGATTCCTTCTTCTTTTTTAAATTCATCCAAGAAATGGTTCACAATTCGGTTATCGAAGTCTTCACCACCAAGGTGTGTATCACCGTTTGTTGAAAGAACTTCAAACACACCATCAGCAATATCAAGAACTGAAACGTCGAATGTTCCACCACCAAGGTCGAAAACAGCAATTTTTTCATCTTTTTTACCGTCTAAGCCATAAGCAAGTGCGGCTGCAGTTGGCTCGTTAATAATTCGTTTTACTTCAAGACCAGCAATTTTACCAGCATCTTTAGTTGCTTGGCGTTGACTATCATCAAAGTAAGCTGGAACGGTAATCACAGCTTCGGTAACTTTTTCGCCCAAGAAAGCTTCGGCATCAGCTTTAATTTTCGAAAGAATCATCGCTGAAACTTCTTCTGGTGTATATTCTTTGTCACCCATTTTTACAGCAACACCACTACCTTTTTTAACAATCTCGTAAGGCATAATTCCAAGATCTTTTTGAACTTCCTCGTCAGAGTATTTTCGTCCAATCAAACGTTTTACACCATAAATTGTATTTTTTGGATTTGTTACACGTTGACGTTGAGCAACTTGACCAACCAAACGATCACCTTTTTTATTAATCGCCACAACTGATGGAGTAGTTCGATTTCCTTCCGCATTTGTAATCACTTCTGGTTTTCCGGCAACCATGTAAGCAAAAGCGCTGTTAGTTGTACCGAGGTCAATTCCAATAATTTTTCCCATTCTATCCTTCTTTCTTTTATTAATTATCACTGCAATTTCTTGCGTTTATTATCTTATTTCTGGCGCGCCTCGTAGTTCTCTCGCGCCATATTTAAATTATACGCTTTTAGCACTCACAAGTCAAGAGTGCTAATGTTGTATTATTTACAATGTTTATTAGGTAGCATATATTTGACATAATTAAGATAATATATTATAATTAAAGAATCCAGGTAAGTCATTTAACTTCCTAGAAGTTTGGAAGTAGAGGTATTAGTATCTACTTCATACAACTTTCTTTTTGCAAATTAAATTTAATTTTAGAAACAAATGGATTTAATTTTCGAAACAATATCAAGGAGGAAGAAATTATGAAAGATAAGTTTCCTTGCCCAAAATGTGGATCTTACGATATAGAAATTTCGTATGCTAAAATTTCAGGTCTGGATATGCCCACAGCAGTTTATGGTTTTACTAAGTATGATTATACCTGTCATAAGTGCGGAGATTCTGGATATCAATGGGTTTAACTCCTTAAATCTCATCATTAAATGATGGGATTTTTTCTTTTTCCAATATAATTATTTTATTAGTAAAACTTCAAATATCCCCAATTCTCAATCTCTGGCGCGTCTACCGAGTTTTCTCGCGCAAAGCGTAAAGCATCGTCTTGGCGTTTTCGATATTCTTTTGCAAGGCTCTCAAAAACTTCATCACCTTTATTAACCGAATTTAAGGCTCTCACTGCAATATCGTATCGCGATACTCGATTTCTCGCCAACATATCAAATGGCGTAGTTGTTGAGCCTTTTTCTTCGTATCCATTAATTTGAATACGCGCAGGATTTTCATAATCAAATAAAATTGATTTCAAAGTTTTAGCATAACCATGAAAAGCGAATAAAACTGGTTTATTTTTGGTGAAAATTTTTACAAAATCATTTTTTGAAAGCACATTTTCGAAAGTTCCAATTCCCTCGCTGCACAGAGCCTGCGCATAAACCAGGCGAATTTTAATTTGTGGAGTATCATGAAGTAAAACCTGAAGCGCCGCAACTGTTTCTTTAAAAACATAGTCGCCGCTTGCCGCCAAAATTAAATCTGGCTCATCATCTTCTGAAATTAAATTCCAATCTGTAATTTCCTGATTTTTCCAACTATCAAAAACAAATATTCCGCCATTTTTAAGCTGTTTTTGTGCACTTTCAAGAGAGAAATATCTTGGTTCTGGCGTTTTTCCCGCAACCAAAACATTAATATTATTTCGAGATTTTAGCATTTTCGAAATTGACACAACCGCAGAGTTATTGTCCGCCGGCAAAAAGATCTGTCCAATTCCGTTTTCGCGACGCAAAACCTCATCAATAAAGCTTGGATTTTGGTGTGAAAAACCGTTATGATCTTGACGCCAACCAGTTGAAGTTAGAATATAATTCAAGCTCGCTAAATCGCCTCGCCATTTTACCTCTTTCGATTGCGCTAGAAACTTCGCGTATTGATCCATCATCGAAGAGACAATTGGCGCAAAAGCTTCATAAGAAGTCAAAACTCCATGCCGACCAGTTAAAATATACCCCTGCAAAAGCCCCTGCAAACAGTTTTCGCTTAAGATTTCAGTTACACGACCGTCTTTTGCTAAATCCTTTTCCCAAGGTTTAATTTCTCGTTGCCAAGAACGCGAAGT
>JABZJO010000037.1:0-5736 GCA_015257755.1 Candidatus Nanogingivalaceae bacterium | reverse complement strand
CTTGAGCAAGAGCTTTTCGAAATGCTTCTACCAAAAGACCCGAACGACGATAAAAACGTGATTGTTGAAATTCGTGCCGGAGCGGGTGGTGATGAGGCTTCCCTTTTTGCGAGCGAACTCTACCGTATGTATTTGCGTTATTGCGAACAAAACGGCTTAAAAACTGAACTTTTGAGTGAATCTGCTAACGATGCTGGTGGATATAAAGAAGTTGTTTTCGGTGTTAAAGGCGATGCCCCTTATTCGAAATTAAAATTCGAAAGTGGCGTTCACCGTGTTCAACGAATTCCAGCAACAGAATCTCAAGGACGAATTCACACTTCAACCGTAACTGTGGCTGTTCTGCCTGAAGCGGAAGAAGCTGATATTGAAATTAATCCGAACGATTTACGAATTGATGTTTACCGTTCTGGCGGTCACGGTGGCCAAAGCGTGAACACAACCGATTCTGCGGTGCGAATCACACACTTACCAACCGGAATGGTGGTTACAAATCAAGATGAAAAATCACAAATTAAGAACAAAGAAAAAGCTCTTGGCATTTTGCGCGCCCGGCTTCTTCAAGCTAAAATTGATGAAGAGAACGCTAAACTTACCGCTGAACGGCGCAGTTTAATTGGTTCCGGTGATCGATCTGAGAAAATTCGAACTTACAACTTCCCGCAAGACCGCATCACTGACCACCGAATTGGTTATTCACGAAGCAACATTCCTGCCGCAATGAATGGCCAAATTTCTGACATCGTTGATCATTTGCAGGCTGCCGAACTAGAATTTTTGGCTGCAAACGCCTCGGAAAACAATTAATTCTATGCGCGAAACAGTTGAAACTTGGCTGAAAAAATCAGTCAAAAAACTTAAAGACGCTGAAATCGCTAGCGCACAACTTGATGCCGAATTAATCTTGGCTCATGTTTTAGGTGTTGAACGGACTTTTTTGCACGCAAATCCACAAAAAAAGCTTTCGAAAACTCTGGTTTTTCACGCTAATAACTTTTTGAATAAACGAATTAAACGAGTTCCGCTTGCTTATATTTTTCGAAAAAAAGATTTTTTTGGCCGAACCTTTTTTGTGAATGAAAATGTTCTAGTTCCTCGCCCCGAGACCGAAACACTAATCGAAATTACACAAAAAATGCTTCAACCAAATGATGTTATTCTAGATGTTGGCACAGGCTCAGGAATTATTCCTATAACTTTAAAGGCTGAATACGGTGAGAAAATTGAAATTTTTGCAAGCGACATTTCTTTACAAGCTCTCGCTGTAGCAAATCTGAACGCAAAAAAGCTTTTAAACCAAGAAATCCCTCTTTTCGAAAGTAATTTATTAGAGAAAATCCCATCAGATATTCTTTCGAAAATCACAATTATTACCGCAAATTTGCCTTACGTTAGTCGTGATTGGGTTGACTTTGAAAAGAACAACGAACTACATCATGAACCACAAATTGCGCTTTATGCTCGAAAAAATGGTTTAGAACTTATTTTTGAGCTACTATTCCAGGTGCAAGATTTACCAAAATTAAGAAAAATTATTCTTGAGGCCGACCCGTGCCAATTTGAAGAAATTGAAAAATGTGCGAACAGTTGCGGTTTCGTTAAATCAAAATCTGAAAACTACACAATCGTTTTAGATAAAAAATAATACTAGAGTAATAACCCTAGTATTATTTTTTATTTTTGATATTCTTCAAGTATTACTGAAGTTGTTTTTTCTTGACCGTTGCGAATGTATGTAATTTGAACTTTATCGCCAACATTCTTTTCGCCAATCAAAGAACCTAAGCTGGTATTTTTTGAAACTTCTACTCCATCGACTTTAGTGATAACATCGCCTTCTTGAAGACCCGCTTGCTGTGCTGGGCTATCTGAAATTATAGCATTTCGACTGCGAACGCGTGATTTGATCAAAGCACCTTTCGAAACAGTAAGTTTATATTCCTTTTGAATTTGTGGAGTCACTGCTACATAATTAGCGCCCAAATATGCACGTTTTGGAGTTTCACCCTTACTAATTGATTTAAGCATTCCTTTAACAGAAGAGATTGGAATTGCAAAACCAATTCCCTGACCGCTTGAAGCTACGGCAGTATTAATTCCAATAACTTGACCCTGCGCGTTCACTAATGGTCCGCCAGAATTTCCCGTATTAATTGCGGCATCTGTTTGAATCATATCTGTTAACATCTCCTTATTTGAACCAGCACCATCTGCAGCGACAACAGTTCGACCAACACCAGAAATAATTCCGCTCGTAACCGTACCGTCATATTCACCAAGAGCATTACCAATTGCAATCACTTGTTGGCCAATATTTAGTTTTTTCGAATCACCTAGTTCAGCAGCTTTAAGACCTTTTGCATTCGAAATTTTTAATATTGCAATATCATTCAAAGGATCGGTCGATACAACTTTTACGTTATCGTAAGAGTTTCCGTCGCTCGTAACAACTGAAATTTCAGAAGCTTTCGAAACAACATGTTTATTCGTTAAAATATATCCGTTTTCACTAACAATAATCCCCGTTCCGGCACTAGCCGTTTCAACCGATGAACTAAAATATCTTAAAGACCTTTGGCTTTTTCCAACAATCGAAACTACGCTTTGCGAAACCCTACTTGCAACTGACTCGATTGAATTCGAATCAGACTGTTTTGAAAAACTTGAATTTTCATTGCTATTTGAAAAATTAATTGACGCACCTTGATTTATTTTCGACCCAAACATTGAAAATAACTGAAAGATACCAATTGTACCAAAAACCAATGTAGTTAAGACAACCGCTATGATAATTTGGTTTTTTGAATTATTTTTCGTTTGCAGTTCTTTTGTTTGCAATTCGTTATCTGGTTTATTATCCATTTTTCCTCCTCATTTTCTAAATTAGCTTTTCGCAACCGGAATTGTTGAAAAGAATATTAACAGCGTTAAAATCAAAATTGTAGCAAAAATAATTTCCGGTAAAAGCTCTTTTATATCTTTCTTCTTCTCTTCTCCGCTATCCAAAACATCAAAAGCAACAAAGCTCAAAACTGTTAAAATTATCGCAGCCTGTGGAATAACAAAGTTAAAATATGGTGCAAGAAGAATCCTATAACCAATCACCAAAAAATTAAAGATCCATGCAAATTCAGCTAAAATCATTCCCCAAAATAAACTTAAGATCTCAATATTTTTATTTACGCGAGAAGATAGAATGTGACGAAGAGTAGCATACCCAAGCAAGAAAGCAGCCACAAAAACTGGAATTTCGCCCCAAGCGTAAGTTATAGAATATAAGGCTGACAAACCGAAAAACACTGTTAATAATGCCTGAATTTTCATAGAATTTTCAGATGAATGGGGTTTAATTATTGTTAGCCAAAAAATATAAACTGCAAGCAAGAAACCTTGCGAAATTATATAATCAACACCCGTTGAAAACATTAGAATAACTAGACTTAAAGAGAAAATCAAGTCTACAAGATTTGATTTTACGTTTGCAAGCCAAAACCTTGGTCGAACCGCAAAAGTTCGCCATTTGCTAATAAATACTAACAATATTGCAACCCATGGCGTTTTTGTAATGTAAATTGAAAGCCATATGGTTACCGCTAAAATAATATTTAGAAAAATATGTGCAATACTTCCCCAAAAAGAATTCTTTTTCGAAATTTTAATAAAATCCATACTTCTTTCATTATATCACACATTTCAAAAAATAACCATAATTGAAAAGCTTCAAAAAACGTGTTAAAATGGAAAAATGAAGAGTAATTTTTGGCAACGGCATCCTTGGGCAGCCGACACTTTTGGGATTTTTATTTTTATAGTTTGCGTGACTTTAGGAACTATTTTAATTAACACTTTTATATTCCAAAGCTTTACGGTGGTAGGCTCAAGTATGGATCCAACTTTTGCCGACGGAGATAAAGTGATTATTAGCCGCCTTCAGACAACCTGGGCAAACCTTACAAATACAAAATTCACACCAAAACGTGGCGAAGTTATCGTTTTCGAAAATCCACAATATATTGAAGGAATGCGAGATCAATACATTATTAAACGCGTGATTGCCTTTGCTGGAGAAAAAGTTAAAGTTGAAAATGGTAAGTTAACAGTTTATAATAAAAACCATCCAAACGGCTTCAATCCAGATGACAATTTCAACCATGAACCAAAAAGTTATACAAGTCACGACGGTGAATGGACTGTTCCAGAAAATGAAATATTCGTTTCTGGTGATAACCGTGAAGGTAATAATTCTTACGATTCAAGGAGTGGTCTTGGTACAGTTCCCTTGTATAAAATCGTTGGACCTGTCGCCTTTCGAATTTTCCCATTTAATAAAATCAGGAATTTCGAATATAAACAAGTTTAAAAATATAAAAAAACCGAGAACAAAATCTCGGTTTTTTATTTTGAAAGAATTTCTTCAAGTCTTTTAAGTTCTTCTTCGGTTTTAAATTTAATTACAATTTTACCAGAACCACGCGCTGAAGTTTTAATATCTACTGGAGCACTTAATCGTTTCGAAATATGCTGAACAGTTTTTTCAAAAGGATTGTTGCTCATTTCTTTATGTTCAGATTTTTTATCACCTTCATTCTGCTTCTTGTAATTTACCAAAAATTGTTCAATTTTACGAGAACTCCAATTTTCTTCAATAATTTTTGGAAGGATTTTCTCGATTGTTTTTTCATCAATTTTAAGCAGTGGACGCGCCTGCCCTTCTTTTATTTTTCCCGCCAAAATGCAATCTTTTACGATTTTTGGAAGTTTTAATAATCGAAGAGTATTCAGAATAGCACTTTCACTTCTTCCACCGACCCTTTCACCAATTTGTTTAGCTGTTAAATTGAATTGTTCACGAAGTTTCGCATATGCTTCAGCTGTTTCAAGAATGTTCAAATTATCGCGTTGAATGTTTTCAATCAAGCTAAGTTCTAATCGTTTCTGATCTGAAAATTCACGAACTATTGCTGGAATTTTCTTCAAGCCGGCAATCTTTGAAGCACGATATCGCCTTTCACCGGCAACAATCAAAAATTTTGAATCTTTTCGAACAACAACAATCGGCTGTAAAACACCGTGAATTTCAATAGAGTTAGCTAGTTCCTTAAGCTTTTCGTCGTTAAAATATTTACGAGGTTGCTCTGGGTCTGGTGAAATATCGCTTATTTTAATTTCTTTCAATTCACCATCAGCTTGGCCCAAACCTAGCTCTGAGTCAAGTTTTTCATCAACAAGCATTTCTGTAGGAATAAGAGAAGAAAAACCTCGGCCAAGACCTTTTTTCGCCATTATTTACCCCTTTCTATGCGTTGAATGACTTCTTTCGCAACAGCTTTATATGCACGCGAACCTTTGCTAAATCTATCGTAAACACCAATTGGCACGCCATGGCTTGGTGCTTCAGCTAGACGAATATTTCGAGGGATTGCATTTGAAAAAATCTTATCTGGAAAGAATTTTTTAATCTCTTCAAGAACCTGGTTTCCTAAAGTGGTTCTTGCATCAACCATTGTTGGTAGAACACCTAAAAGCTCAAGATTTGGGTTCATCCCCTTCTTTACGAGCTTCATACTTTCCAACAACTGTCCAAGACCCTCCATTGCATAAAATTCAGCTTGAACAGGTAAAATTAAGTAATCACTAGCAATAAAGCCGTTAACTGTGAGCAAGCTCAAGCTTGGTGGTGAATCTAAAATAACATAGTCAAAATCAGCTTCAACAGTTTTTAGAGCATCTTTTAAC
>JABZJO010000036.1:0-5838 GCA_015257755.1 Candidatus Nanogingivalaceae bacterium | reverse complement strand
CTATAAACGAGACGCTCGTGTTGCCGGTGAAACTAAATGGAATTAAGCTAAACTTATTAATTTAGCCGTTGAAGGAATCACTAGTTTTACCGTTGCACCTCTTCGAATTGCAACATTCACTGGAATTTTAATTTCAATCGGTGCATTTATCTGGATTGCTTTCTTGGTAATTCGACCTCTTTTTGGCGTACCAGTTGGAAACGGTTATGCTTCAATTATGTCCGTAATTCTATTTTTAGGTGGCATTCAGCTTCTTTCAATTGGTATTCTTGGTGAATATATTGGCAAAATTTTTATTGAATCGAAAAATCGACCAGTTTATCTAGCGCAAGAAATCAAGGAGTTTAAGCGTGAAAAATCTACTAAAAAAGCTCAAAAATAACCAAGCCTTCTGGTTCTCGGTGATTGGTGGAATTAATACAGCGCTCGACTTTATAATTCTTTTTGTTTTAACATCTTTTGGTGTAAAAATTTTCATTGCGAACATTTTTTCAACCGGGACCACATTTATTATTAGCTTTCTAATGAATAAAAAAATAACCTTCAAATCCGTTTCGAATAATAAAAAAGAACTTATTCACGAAATGGTTTTATTTATTTTTGTAACTCTTTTTGGACTTTGGGTTATTCAAAATATTGTCATCTCAACCGCAATGCCAATTTTCGAAAACTTACTTAAAAATAAGCGAATATCATTATTGCTATCGAAACTTATTGCTACCGTTTTCAGTTTAATTTGGAACTTTATACTCTATAAAAAAGTAGTCTTCAAAAAATAAAAGCGGCCAATTATAGCCGTTTTTATTATATTTCTAATTACTGAAAAATTGTCTTGCGCGTTCTGTTTTTGGATTATCCATAACTTCAGATGGCTTCCCGTCTTCAATAATTACACCTTTATCTAGAAAAATCATCCTTGTACCAACTTCTCGGGCAAATTTCATCTCGTGCGTAACAATAACCATGGTCATCCCCTTTTCAGCAACTTCTCGAATAACATCAAGAACTTCACCAATCATTTCAGGGTCGAGGGCGGAAGTTGGCTCATCGAAGAGCATAATCTTCGGCTCCATTGCTAGAGCTCGCGCAATCGCTACACGTTGCTTTTGACCGCCCGATAAACTATTTGGCATCGCCTTAGCTTTATTTAACAAACCAACATCATTTAACAGTTCTCTAGCTTTTTTAGTAATTGCCCTATCTGAAACTTTTCGAAGTTTTTTAGGTGCCAGCTTAATATTTTCGATCACGCTATAATTCGGAAAAAGATTAAACTGTTGAAAAACCATTCCAACTTCTCTTCGCAACTTGTTTAAATCAGTTTTCTTATCGGTAATTTTTACACCATCAACAATAATTTCCCCCGAAGTCGGTTCTTCAAGTAAATTCAAACATCTCAAAAATGTCGATTTTCCCGAACCGCTCGAACCAACAATAACAACAACTTCACCTTCCTCAATATCAATATCGATATCTTTTAAAACATGGTTAGAACCGTAATTCTTTTTTAAGTTCTTAATACTAATTATTTTCATTATCTAGTTTCCTCTCAACCTTTGACATAATTCGTGTAAAAATCGCTGTTAAAGCAAGATAAATCAAAGCGGCTGCAAAAAGTGATTGAAACGCGGTTGAAGTTTGAAAACGAATATTATCCGCACCGCGCATAATATCACTCAAACCAATCCAACCAACAATTGAGGTCTCCTTAAGCAATGCAATAAATTCACTAATAAGTGGTGGTAACGAATTTCGAAACGCTTGCGGCAAAATCACTAGTCGCATAGCTTGCCAATTGCTAAAACCTAATGAACGAGCGGCTTCCGTTTGACCCTTATCAATACTCTCAATTCCCCCACGAATAATCTCAGCAATATAAGCTCCCGCATTTATTCCAAAGGCAATTGCTGCCGTGAAAATTTTTGGCATGAATTGATACGAACCAAAAACGACATAATACATAATTAAAAGCTGTACAAGTAAAGGTGTTCCGCGGATAATATCTACATAAATTTTTCCCAAAAAAGCTAACGGATTAAACTTTGCTAATTTCTTATTTTTTGAATTTCGAAATGGCTGGAAGTTCGATGTTCGCATTAAGGCAATTAAAACACCAATAATCGAACCTAAAATTACTGAAAGTACCGTTAATACGAGCGTAACTTCTAAACCTTGCCAAAGAAAAATCCACCGATTTCCGCCAAAAATTACTTCCCAAAAATTCATTTTTCACTCACTTCATTAAAATATTTTTTAACCAATTTCTGATATCGACCATCTTTTTTCATCTCAGTAATAACTTTATCCACCTGATCTTTCAATTCATTATTATCTTTTTTTATAGCAACCGCATATTCTTCATTGCTTAAGGAATCTGGCAAAATTTGCAAATTTGAATATCCATGAACATATTGATTAGCGGGAGCCTCATCTAAGACTGCTGCATCAATTTTTCCAGAGCTTAAATCTTGCAAAACGCTTGGGACTGATTGTAGTTGAGTTACGCTAACACCTTTGATTTTCGAAACGATCGTATCACTAGTTGTTCCTAATTGAACACCAATTTTATTTCCCGAAAGCTCATATTTATTTCGAATCGTCGAACCTTTACGGACAACAATTTTTTGTGCTGCAGAATAGTATGATTTCGAAAAAGAAACATTCTTTTCACGTTCGGGAGTTTTTGTCATTCCCGCAATAACCATATCTACTTGTCCTGTCTCTAGGGCAGGAAGAAGTCCATCAAAGCCCATATCTTCAACTTTTAACTCTTTACCTAAGCTTTTTGCAACTTCTCTTGAAAGATCGATATCAAATCCAACGACTTTTCCGTCTTGAATATATTCAAAAGGTTTAAAACCGGCATGCGTTCCAACAACCAAAACACTCTTTCGATCACCGATAGTTCCTTCACGATATAAAATATCTATTAACATTAAAAAAACAGCTGCAATAAAAATAAAAATTCCTACCAGCCAAATAAAATTATTTCTTTTTGCTACACCTTCCATAGGTATATTATAGTCTTTTTGCTTATGATTATCAACTTAATTTCTAACAAAAAATAAGCTTTTCACAAAGAAAAGCCTATTTTTTCGAAATAACCAATTGACGCTCTCGGCCTTCGCCTTCAGAATGAGTTTCAATGTCAGAATAATCTTGAGCCAATTTATGAACCGTAAACCGATCTGTTGGATTTAAATTTAAGCGATAAGGTTCGCCTGTTTTACGAACTTGTTCTATCCATTTTTCGGCTTTTTGCGAAATCTTTTGAGCACGCTGTTTTTTGTAATCCGCAACATCGATACTTACACGAGTGATTTCGGCATTTTTCGATTCAAGTGCACGCGAAACCAAAAATTGTAATGCTCGCAAATTCCCTGAATCACGGCCAATGAAGAGTGAGTTCAATTCACTAGAAGGAACTGAAAGTTGAATAACTTGGTCTTCAGAAGTGGAATAAACCGCCAGATTAACTCCAAAAAAGCTTAAAATATCTTCTAAAAACTTTTGCGCAAAAACAATTGACTCTTCTCGATTCATATTACCTCCGTTTTCCTTCTTTCGCTTTAATCCTTCGAATATTCGTTCCGCCAGTTTTTTCTTTCGAACTTTTCTTTGGAACTTGTACCGTTGTATTTTTCACAATAACAGCTTCTTTTGCATTCCGAAGTTTCTTCTTGTTTGATTCTGTAGCGATCTCTTCCATCTCTTTAGAATCAATTGAGAAGATATATTTTTGCTGAATGATTTGGACGATGTTTGAAATTAAGTAATAGAATGTTAGCGCACCATAAAGGCTAATCATAACAAAGAACATAATTGCTGGCAAAATTAAGTTCATATTTGAATTAACCGCGGCATTAAGTTCTGCTTGATTCGGCTCTTTACCGTCAGCGGCATCTTTGAAGATTTCTCGAACCGTTCGCTTGCCCTTTTGAGGTTGGGTTTGCTTAACCATATACCACTGTGAAAATGCGAGACCGAGTGCAATAATCATCATAAATCCGCTAGAAAAGTCATTCAATGGTACGGCTGTATCTGTTAAGTCGATAACTCCAAGGAATTTTGGATCAAGCTTTTTGTGCGAAATAACTTCACTAACTCGACTCATTTGCGCAACCGGCTGATAAGCCCATTTCGAAATTTGACCTGGATTATTCACTACAATTCGCATCACGCTAAAGAAGGTTAAGAGAATTGGCAGCTGAATAAACAACGTCAGCATTGAGCGGAATGGCTTGAAGTTATGCTTGCGATAAAGCTCCATCATCTGGAGTGTTTCAAGCTGTTTATTACCTTTTGCGTTCTTTCGAATCTTCTGCAATTCAGGTTGAAGATTTCGCATAGTTTTTGTTTGATGAAGTTGGCTTTTTGTAAGCGGCCACATCAAAAAACGCACAATTAAAGTAAAGATAATAATTGTGAAACCAAAATCACCGATAAAGTTATAAATCACCAATAATAGGTTCAAAATTGGCTGAGTAATAAATAGTTCAAACAGATTCATATCTATTATTATACTACCTTTATCTATTTATTACAATAAAAATCAGCTTCTTTAAAGGTGTTGACTAAAGTCTCTTTCAATTCTTCATGGGGAATATCTTTAACGCTTTTATGAAAAATCAAAACCACAACATCAAAAGTCCCATCAATTTTCGGCAGTTCATTTCGAATAATTTCATAAACTCGCCGACGAATTCGATTTCTGCCAACTGCACTTTTTAATACCTTTTTCGAAACTACCACAGCAAAGCGTGAGTCTTTTCGCCGTTGGTTTTTTGTAAATTTTACAACAATTTTTTGTGTTCGAACCGAATTTCCATTCGCATAAACATACCGCAAACTGCCATGACCGTGAAACCTATTTTTATAAGATAACATAACTTTTTATATTTTATCATTTTTTGATAAAATTAGCAAATTAAAACGAGTTCGTTATGAACTCGTTTTAAAATAATTACTTGATTTGAACTCCATTAACCCTAACAGCAACAACAGACCAATTGTTCCAGTTCGCTTGACATTGAACAGTTCCAACAACCTCACGATGACCAAATGTTTTTTCTTTTTTCGAAAGCTCACCAACAATAACATAGGTATATTTTGGAAATCCCATAGCATAATGATTTGTTACTTTAATATTAGCACGCTTGAATCCAATATTTTCAATATCTCGTTCACATAAAGCAACTATATCTTCAGGAAGGACGCTTTCAGGAAGAGTTTCTCCTTCTGAAGGTTGAGGAGCTTGCGGTTGTGTTTGATGCTGAGGTTGAGGCTGATTTTGCTGTTTCTTTTTCTCTTCAGCATCTTTTTTAGCCTTTTCGGCTTTTTCCTTCTCAGCCCTATCGGCATTATCTTTTTCTTGCTTGGCTTTATATTCAGCTTCTCTTTTTTCTCGCTCACTTTTTTGCTTTTCAGTCTCCATAAAGTTTAACTGTATAGTTGAGCCTTTTTCTGCACGCATATTATTCCCAGCATAGAAATCATTTGAACCATCTACACGATAAACATAAAAATTATCAACCTTCTGGCTATCTTCGTTAGAATCGTAATTATCTCCAGTCTTACATATAAAACCAGCCTTACTTATACTTTCACAAGCTTCTTTCTTGGTTAGTCCTTTTACGTCTGGAATAATAGAATCTCTATTAATAGCTTTTTTCGTTCCTGTAGGGACGAAAAAGATATATAATAAAAATATTATCAATAAAATTTTCCATACTTTTCGTTTTTTATTTTTATTTTTATTTTCTTTATAGATTCTTTTTTTAATTTCGTCAATTTTATCTTTACTTTTTCTAAATATATCTTTGATAGCTTTAATCTCTT
>JABZJO010000035.1:0-5930 GCA_015257755.1 Candidatus Nanogingivalaceae bacterium | reverse complement strand
AAATACAGCTGCTCGCCGAAAAGCTTCTCTTGCCGCTGCTGCAAAAAAAGCTGGCGTAAAACTTGCTTAATTTGATACATTTCTCAAAAATCGCTCAAAATTGGGCGGTTTTTTTATTTTGTGCTTTAATCCCCCTCTAGTTAAATTTGACAAAAATAGCTAAAAATATTATAATTTAAAAAGACTTGCTTTAGCAAAATAGCACTTTTAGGAGGAACTAGTTATGCTTATAACAAATGACTTTATTTTCTATTTTGAATCTGAAGATGTTCATACTCTTTTCGAAAATATTTATGGTAAAAATTGGCAAGAAGAAGTTCTTGAAAAACAGCATTTTTGTCTTAAAGACGATATTTTTCTTTCAATTTATCTCAATGAGTTAAAACCAAAAAACATCCAAGAATATTTTAAAAGCTTTATGCTTGGTTTTATTTTTCTCAATACCGTCAACCCAGAACGAAACAATCTAATCGCAACTTCTTCGACCGTATCTAGTTTAATTGTGCAATCTTGCTTAGCTCTGGTAGAATGCTCAAAAATACCACCAGGAATCTTTTTTGATGAGTATGACCAAAGTGAATTTGACGACCTTCCAAAAGAAGACGATGATGGTTCAGAAATCATTCCACTAATGGTAAAGGGGGTATGGCTCGAAATCGGCTTAAATGCTTTAGAGATGTTCACCAAAAATGGTTGGATCTACTCAACAGAGTTTGATTCAACCTCAATAGGTATGTCACCTGAAGAAGGCCTGAATGACTATCTTTTTATTCCAACTAACATTTTCCTCGCACACCTTAATGAATTCGAAATTGAACAATTTTAATTCGAAATTCACAAAACCAAAACCCGCAGAAATTTGCGGGCTTTTTTATTTTTCGAAAATTAGTTTTACCACTTTGAATCACTCATCGAAAGCGAAGGCTTAACCTCCAGCTCGAGCGGATCTTTTGGTTTGCTCAAAACTGCCTGAAAAGCACCCAATGTTGCCACCATCGCAGCATTGTCGGTGCAAAGTTCCGGTGGAGTGAAAATCACTGGATCCGGCAATTTATCTGAAACTCGCTTAACTAATTCTTCTCTTAACGCTGAATTTGCCGCCACACCGCCAGCAATCACAACCGTTGTTGGCGCAAAATCTTTCACCGCAAGCTCAAGCTTATCAACCAAAGTTTCAACTGCAGTTTTTTGAAAACTTGCTACAAAATCATTCCGTTGCTGTTCGCTAAGTTTTGCCGCCAATTCGAAAGAAGGAAAATTAAAATCAACACCAACTTCTTTTTGAACCGCTCGCAAAACAGCCGTTTTTAAGCCCGAAAAGCTAAAGTCGTACTTCCCTTTTAGGCGTGCTTTTGGCAACTTATATTTTGAAGAATCTCCATTTTGTGCTGCTTTCGAAATTGCTGGGCCGCCTGGATAAGGCAGGCCGATAATTTTTGCAACTTTATCAAAAGCCTCACCAACTGCATCATCTTGAGTTTCGCCCAAAATTTGATAATCTCCGTGAGCTTTAAACAAAACAATTTGCGAATGACCGCCCGATACAACTAGCGCCAAAAATGGAAACTTTGGCGGTTTTTCGTTCAAAAAATTAGCGTAAACATGAGCTTCAACATGGTGAATTGGATAAAAAGGTTTGTTGAAAATTCGCGCATAAGTTCGCGCAGTTAATGTGCCAACCAAAAGTGAACCAATTAAACCTGGCGCATAAGAAACGGCAATTCCATCAAGATCTTCAAAAGAAACGCCAGCACGCGCGAGTGCTTTTCGAACTACAGGATTCGCATATTCAATATGTGAACGTGCCGCCACCTCAGGAATCACACCACCAAATTGCGCGTGAATATCAATCTGTGAATGAACCACACTTGAGAGCAAATTTAATCTTGGCGAACTTTCGCGCGTGATTTGATTCGCATCAAATTCGACCACGGCTGCCGCAGTTTCATCGCAAGTGCTTTCAATTCCTAATATTTTCATAATTCTATTTTACTACCTTTTAATATTTTGGTCAATTTTTTATATTTTTCACTTTCGAAAAAGAAAAACCGCCCAATTTTGAGCGATTTCTTTATTTTGCACTTCCCTATTTTTTGAATTTTCGTACGATTTTTTTCGCAGTCGGCAAGAATGAATTCCAGATGAAATATGTTTTCGAAATCGGAAAATCCAAAGTTCCAACAAGCATATTTTCATGATGCGCAAAACCAGCTTTGAATTTCGAAATCCCATCGTTCAAAAGACCGTTAAAGTCATATCTTTCCACGCCACGTTTTTTCATTTCAAGCATTGCTGTCCACTTTAAAATATAGTTAGCACGCACTTTTTGACCCGTTTCAGTCACACCACCATAAAGCTCAAACGAAGTGTAATTGCTTTGCGCAAACCACAAAAATGCAACCATTTCTTGAGTTTGGCTATTTTCGAAAGCTTGTCCCTGCTCTTCACTCGAGTTTACATCTATAAATGCACCAAAAATTGGTGAATTTTCACCCATTTTTTTATAGAGATCGTGATAATATTTTTTAGGGTGAATTGCAAAACCAGCACGCTTTGCAGTTTGAACGTAAATCTCTAGCGCGCGATCAATATCTTCTTTCGAACGAAGTTGGCGAATTTTTACTTCCCCACTACTCTTTCGAATATATTGACGCGTTTTTTTGCTCATTTGTGCGAGCAATTCATCTTCGGTTTGCGTTAAATCAATAATTAGCGTTCGCGGAATTAAAATAGTATTTTTACTCTTTCGCCAGCCATCACGAATCTCAAATTCGTCTTCATTCCAATCTGGCTCCATACTCAAACAAACTGGTTTTGGTTTAATGTTTTTCGAAACCCAAAGCGCTATTTCACGCGAAATGCGAGCTCGTTCAATCGGTTTTTTCGAAAGCACCAAAGCGCCACGCGGAATATATGCAAAACTATTAAGCGGAAAAGGTAGTTTTCGAATTAAAATTTGCGCTGCTGCTACAATATCCGAGTGATCATTCTTCTTGCGATCAATGTATTTTTCTTCACCATTCTTCAAAAAAACTCGCACCACTTTCCAGTTTGATGACTCGGCTTTAAGTTCACCCCAGCCCCAAAGCTGCAAAGGATGACCGTTATGTTCATTAACAAAATCGTCCCATTCTTTTTTATCTGTAATTTCGATAATCTTTAGCATGTTTATATTATACACCGAATGTGGTATAATTGTAAATGTAAAATTTTCACGCATTAAAAAATTTCGCGTGAAATGTTGAATAAATGCGATTAAAGGGAATTATGAAAATTACAAAGACTTACGAACCGAACAATTACGAACCTGAAATTTATAATCTTTGGGAACTTTCTGGCGCCTTCGAAAGTAGCGGAGTTGGCCCAAAGTATTCAATTGTAATGCCACCACCAAATGCAAATGGAAATCTTCATATTGGCCACGGATTAATGGCCGCCGTAGAAGATATTTTGGTGCGTTATCACAAAATGAAGGGTTATGATGCAATTTATTTGCCGGGTGCCGACCACGCCGGTTTTGAAACGTGGGTTGTTTATGAACGCCTTCTAAATGCAAAAGGGAAGAGCCGTTTCGACTATTCTCGTGATGAGCTTTACAAAAATGTTTGGGATTTCGTTGCTAGCCAACGTGGAAATATGGAATTACAACTTCGCGCGCTAGGAGCTGGAGCCGACTGGAAAAACCTTACTTTCACACTAGATGAAAAAGTAGTAAATCGCGTTTATAAAACTTTCGAAAAAATGTGGAACGATGGCCTAATTTATCGAGGTGAGCGAATTGTTAATTATTCAACAAAATACCAAACTTCTTACGCCGACATTGAGGTGGATTACAAAGAAGAGAAGGGTAAACTTTGGACAATCGCGTATCCTGTTCTTGATGATTTTGGTGATATTAGCGAATATATGCTAGTTTCAACAACGCGCCCAGAGACGATTCTTGGCGACACTGCACTTGCAGTTAATCCAGAAGATGAACGGTATCAAAACCTAATTGGCAAAAAAGTGCGTGTGCCTCTAACCAACCGTGAAGTTGAAATCGTCGCCGATGAATACGCCGATCCACAATTTGGAACTGGTGTTGTTAAAATTACACCATTCCACGATCCAAATGACTTCGAAGTTGGTAATCGTCACAACTTGCCAAAAATTCAAGTAATTGGCTTTGATGGAAAAATGACCCAAAACGCCGGTGAATATGCTGGCCTAGAAGTTATGGAAGCGCGAAAAAAGATTCTTGAAGACCTCAAGAAGATTAACGCCCTCTTTAAAGAAGAAGATATTACGCACGTGGTTGGCTACGACTACAAATCTGGCGAGCCAATTCAGCCACTCGTAAAAGAGCAGTGGTTTATCTCTACAAAACCTCTAGCTAAAAAAGCTATTGAAGTTCTCGAAAAGGACGAAATTAAATTTACGCCCGAAAACAAGAAGAATGTTCTAATGGAATACCTTAAAAATATTCGCGACTGGAACATTTCACGTCAAATACCATGGGGAATTCCGATCCCAGCATTTCAAAATGTTGAAGATCCAACAGATTGGATTTTTGATGAACGTGTTCACGAAGCTGAAATTGAAGTCAACGGCAAAATTTATAAACGCGATGAAGATACGCTTGACACTTGGTTCTCAAGCGGTCAATGGCCATTTATCACAACTGATTTTCTTGAAGGCGGTGAGCTTTCGAAATTCTATCCAAATAGTGTAATGGAAACTGGCCACGACTTGATTTTCCCTTGGATTTCACGAATGATCATGCTAGGACTTTATTGCACAGGTCAAATTCCTTTCCGCGAAGTTTACTTGCATGGAATGGTTCTTGATGAGCACGGCCAAAAAATGAGTAAATCAAAGGGAAATGTAATCAACCCAATGGACGTAATTGCCGAATATGGCTCTGACGCTTTCCGCCTTGGAATTATCGCAGCGCGTTCAGCCGGGCAAAACCAAGCATTTTCGAAAAACAAAGTTATCGCTGGGCGAAACTTCTGCAATAAACTTTGGAATATTTCACGGTTCATCTCAGAAAAAGTTGGCGATATTAAGAGCGAAAAACGCCCTGAAGCTTTCTCGCCAGCAGATCACTGGATTGTGCGAGAACTTGACCGCGCGATTTCAGAATTAGATAATCACATGCAGAATTACCGTTTCGCCGAAGCTTCTGAAACTGTTTACCACACAATTTGGAGCACAGTTGCCGATTGGTATATCGAAGCATCAAAAACACAACAAAATCCTGAACTTCTTGCTTGGGTTTTGGAAACTTGTTTAAAGATTGCACATCCATTTGCACCTTTCGTAACCGAAACTATCTGGCAAACTTTGCCTTGGACTGAGGGAATTCTCGCAAATGAAAAACTTGCCGAATCACTAGAGTTTAACGAATTCGAAGCACTTCAATTTGAACGAATTCAAGATTTGGTTGGTGAAATTCGCTTGATTACCGCTGAACTTCCAGGCAAAAAACGCTACAATTTGGTTTTCGAAAAAGATGAGCTAATTGCGAAAAATGCCGAGACAATTCGCCACCTTTCACGCGTGCCGGAAATCGTTCAAACAGACGCGCCACACGGATTCAGTCTTGCTGCCAGCGGTTTGGGCGCATATCTTGATGTTCCAACTAGCGTTCTGGCCGAATATAAAACTGAATTAAACGAACGAATCGAAAAGATTTCGAACGAGATTAACTTGCTCGAAAAACGACTTTCGAACGAAAACTATATTTCGAAAGCGCCAGCACATTTGGTTGAAGAAACTCGCGAAGAATTCTCAAACAAAAAAGCCGAGCTTGAAAAAGTTAAAAAAGCGCTTGAAATTCTATAGAATTATAAAACTTTCTTGACTTATCTAGAAAAATTTGTTAAAATATTCAGGATGATTACTAAAGAGAATAAAGAGAAGGCAATCGCTTTGACTCAGGTTTCAAA
>JABZJO010000034.1:0-5999 GCA_015257755.1 Candidatus Nanogingivalaceae bacterium | reverse complement strand
CATCAATTGGTCGCATTCCAGAGCGCAAAAGATAAGTTTTTTCAAGTGTCAAATTTGGATTTTTCAAAATATCAGAAACATCAAAAATAGCCGCAGTGTAGCGTTCGCAGATTTCAGAATCCTGAGCATCAATCACAATCGATTTATCATTATTAACTTCAAAACCAAAATCTGATTGCTTTATAAAATCTGGCTCAACAAATTTCTGCCCCAAAATACCAGCAACTTCACGCGCAAATCCAATAATTCCAAAACAGTCAGGTCGATGCGTTAAGCTTTTGTTTTCAACCTCAAGAAGATAATCGTTAAGTTCAAATTTCTCCGCAAAAGAGTCCCCCGCCTGAAGACCATTTTCGAAAGTTTCTGGCGAAATCTCTAGAATTCCGTCATGCTCATCACCCAAGCCAAGTTCACGCAAACTTGCAATCATACCATTACTCATGTTACCCATTAGTTTTCGAGCGCTAAGCTGGAAATTTTCACCACCAAAAGTTTCTGGAACGATTGCTTTAGGTGGCAACCAAGCTACAAAAAGGCCTTCTCTTACGTTTGGCGCACCACAAACCACTTGAACAAACCCGCTTTCGTCACGTTCAACACCGTCACGCTTACCGCCGTCATCAATTTTGCACAAATTCAAATGATCGCTACCTTCAACTTTTTTAGCTGAAATTACGCGCGCGATAACTACATCTTTATATTTTTCGTTTAAATTTTCAATACTTTCAATCTCAACTAATCGTGCCCCAATCAATTTCGAAAGCTCATCAATCTCTGGCAAATCTGGAACAAACTTTTTAAGCCAATTTACTGAAATTATCATTATTCCCTCTTAATTTATTTATTACTTTTATAACTTGTTTAATGCTAAAATTCCCTTAAGAATTCCAGTTTAGCACTTTCGAAATAACGAATATCCGAAATTCCATATTTCAACATAACTAACCGTTCAATTCCACCACCCCACGCAAAACCACGGTATTTTTTGCTATCAATTCCAGCCGACTCTAAAACATTTGGGTGAATCATTCCGCATCCAAGCATTTCAAGCCATTCGCCCTTTTTACCACCGAGAGCCTCTGGTTTTTCAATTAAAAACTCAAGACTAGGCTCTGTAAATGGAAAATAACCCGGCTGTGTGCGGATTTCTAATTTTTGGCCATAGTATTCTTCAAAGAAAGCGTGAAGCGTGCCAAGCATTTGCGCTAAGTTTGCAGTTTCACTCACAAAAACGCCTTCACATTGATAAAAAGTATGTTCGTGGGTTGCATCTAAGTCTTCATTTCGAAAAACTCGCCCATAAGAAACGTGCGCAATTTGACCTTCTTCTTTAAGTTGTTTTTTACCGTGTTTTAAAACGCGGTTTTGCATCGTTGAGGTGTGTGCCGGCGGAATAAAGTTCTCCTCGGTTCGAAAAGTATCATAACCATCTCGTGCTGGGTGATTCTCTGGAAAATTCAACGCTCCAAACATATTCCAATCATTATCGATTTGGCGAGATTCGATTGCTTCAAATCCCATTCTAGTGTAGATGTCTATAACTTTTTCAAGTTCTTTTTGAAGTGGATGCTTTGAGCCGTTCTTTGCGCTTAAAAGTTGAGGTTTTTTAGCAATTTTCTCGTGCGAGCTTGCTGCGAAAGGAGCAGAAATATCGATTTCTTCAATTTCAGAATTTTCTTTTTCTTCAAGAATTTTTGAAACTTCGGCTTGAATCTCATTTTTTAAATCATTAACTTTTGAACCAAACTCACCCTTTTGATCATTTGGTAAAGTTGGGATAATTTTATAAAGTTCCTTAATTTTTGGCGATTTTAAAATATCACTTGGATTCTCAAGCGTTTGAAGCTCCGCCAAAAGCTCTTCCCTAATCTGTTGAATTTGTTCCATAACTGATTTCATTATATCACAATTGTGCTAGTTTGTCGATTTTCAAAAAACCTAAACTCGCTGTGAAGCTACCCAGATATAGAGACCTAAAGCAATCGAAATCGCCAAAAATACCAAAAGCCAAACAAATGCCAATCCTGTCGTTTCTTTAGTTCCCTCAAGATATGTGCTATCTTCAATATCGGGGCTTTCTTTCTTATTTTTTGGTGTGCTGCCTCCTTCACCAAGTGAATTTTTAATCTGTTTTTCACGGAGTTCTGCTGCAATCTTCTCTTGCAGCTCCGTGCGATTATCGTCTTGTCGTACATATAAAGCCATATTCCTATTGTATCAAATTTTGACTTTTTAGAAAAGTTTATGTTAAAATATAAGCATAAGTTAAACTAAGGAGGAAAAATGGCAACAAAAAAAGCCAGTTCAAAGAAAGCTTCAAAAGCTACCTCAAAAGTAGCAGAAGAAATTCAAAAAACCGAAGCAATAGTTAAAACTGTTGTTAAAAAAGAGTCTAACTCTATGAGCGAAATTTCAAAACCAAGTTTCATTACAGCTGTAGTTCTTGAATTTATCGGAACATTCCTATTAGCCGCTGCCGTAATTGCAGGACAAGGTCAACCGCTTGTTGTATTATTTGCTCTAGCTACAATTGTGTTGATTGCTGGAAAAATCAGTGGCGCTCACGTCAATCCATTAATTACTGTTGGCGCTTGGGCGACTCGACGCATTGGCACAGCTAAAGCTTTGTTTTATATCGTTGCTCAAGTTCTAGGCGCAATGATCGCTTTCGTGATTTTAAATGCTTTTGTTTCAAATGCACCAGAAGTCTCACAACAGGCTGCATTGTATGGCCAACAAAAAGCCACAATGTTTACAGCTAATGTTATTCCACATGGTAAAGAACTTCTAATTCTTGCTTCAGAATTAATTGGATCTTTCCTATTTGCTTTTGCTGTAGCATCTGTAACATCAGACAAAAAGAAAGGGAGCTCAGCCGTAGCTTTTGGTGTTGGTGGCGGATTATTCCTTGCTGTATTAATCGCAGGCTCACTTTCATCGGTAGTTGGTGGATCTGCAATCCTTAACCCAGCTGTAGCATTTTCATTGCAAGCATTTACGCTTAAAGGACAAAACGTTCTATTCGCAATTGCAACATATGTTGGAGCTGCGCTACTTGGTGGAATCCTAGGATTCGCACTAGACTCATTGATTCAAGAAGCTTCAAAAGAAGAAAAATAATTATATAAAAAGAGCGAAGTAACATTCGCTCTTTTAATTTTGCCTTTATTCTCTTGGCTTGTCTAATAATTGAGGTTCAACTCCAGATTTACTATCTTCGCCTGCAATTTTCACCACATCCTTGTCAATTTTACCCAATTCTTTATGTGCGTTATTAAAATGATTAACTGTAGTTCCAAGTGATTTACCTAGACGCTGCATCAAATCTTCATACTTTGAAATATGAGTTCCAAGCTGAGAGACTCGTTTTTGAATTTCTTTACTTTGCTCTTCGATTTTCAGTGATTTTAATCCTTGTAAAACAGTTTGGAGATACGCCATAAAACTCGTTGGACTTACTACAATCACCCGCTTATCGCGAAAAGCATATTCAATCAAATCACGCTCAGAGCCCTGTGAACCAACTTTATTTATCAACATATCATAGTATAAACTTTCGCTCGGAATAAACATAAACGCAAAATCCATCGTATTTTCATCTGGGCGAATATATTTTGAAGTTTCATCAATTCGCATCTTTAAGTCATCGCGAACCTTCTTCGCCAAAATTTTGCGCTCTTCACCTTCAGATTCAATCATTCGATTATAGTTTTCAAGGCTAAATTTCGAATCTACCGGTAAAATTTTATGCTGATCCAAGAAAATCGCCGCATCAACAATTTCACCATTTTTAAATTTATACTGAATCTGAAATGCATTAGGCGGTAAAACATTTTCTAGCACCTGTGCTAAATAAAACTCACCCAAAACCCCTCGCTGCTTCGGATTTTGCAACGCATTTTGTAGAGTTTTGAGTTCATCTGCGACATCTACAACACGGTTGTTTGTCTCATCAAGTTTTGTAAGACGTTTCGAAACTTCTTCGACAATTTTCGCACTTTCTGAAATCTGTTTTGTCATCGAGTTTTGTAGCTGAACGTTATTTCGCTCTATTTTTTCAGAAACTTTCTCATTAAAATTATTTAAGTTTAAATCAAGGTTTTCACGCATTCGATTTAAGCTCTTGTTTAATTCGATAACGTCCATTTTTAGTAAATTAATACCTTGGTCTTGATTTTTAGAATTTAAGTTTTTATTAATTCTAATTGATTGAAAAATTATAACTGCCGCTAACATAATTATAATAATTATCAGTATTGTTTCCATTTTTCTCCTTTTTAAAGTTACTGTGATTACTTAAATTATAGCAACATTAAGACAAAAATAAAAGGCGCTTTTCACGCCTTTTATCTGTTTTTAACCAATTGCTACAAGCGTCATGTTCATGTTCCGCGAATTCGCCGTCCAACTAACAATCTCATTCACAGTTCGCCCAAGCACACTTTTACCGAGTGGGCTTTCCGCAGAAATTTTTCCAATAAGCGGATTAGCCTCTAAACTTTCAACGACTCGAAACTTCATGATTCGCCCAGTTGCACGATCGAAAAGCTCCACGAACGAACCGATTGAAACTTTCGAATTTCGTTTTTTGCTGCGTGGCAAAATTTTGGCATTATGAATTTGAAAATTCTTCTCATTAATTTCGCTTCGAATTGCATCAATCCGTGCAAAAATATCATTTTGTCGCAATAAATCTTCTTTAACATCTCCGTCGCGGAGCTCAATTTCGAGCATCTTCTGTTCTCGCTCCAATTTTGCAACTTTCTTTTTTAATTCTTTAAATCCTTGTTTACTTAAATAAATTTTAGTTGTATCTTTCATATTGATCCTCCTTTTGTAGCAATGCTACATTGTTATTATATCGAACCATCCTTAAAAAACGCTTAAATTTATCATTTCTTTCATTTTTATGGTAAAATATAACCATGAAACACTTTAAAAAAATTAACTTTAAAGGCTTTAAATTCCCACAAAAAGCTAAAACCCCTTTAGAAAAAATTACCTCTTTTTCTCGAAAACAAAACAAAAAAATGAAAAAGAAATTACATAAATTGTTTAAAAAACACTTTTCAAAAAAAGCTCAAAAAAGAATTAAAAAATATTACAAAATTTTTAAAAAAGTTGTTAAAAGCAAATCTTTCTTTTTACTATTTTCGATATTTTGTATTTATTTTCTCGGAAAATTTTTAACATCATTTATTTTAGCACTTCAGTTTGGAGATTGGCAAAAAGCTCAAAATCTACTTGCAGAAAAGCCTGAAATTGCAAATTATAGCTCAGTCATAACTATTTTACTCAGCTTTTTGTTTGTGGGAGTTTTCCGAAATTGGCGCATAGGGCTTGGTGTTTTATATTCGCTTGCCGCCATAATTATGTATATCAACACTGAAAAAATGGCTTCACGAAACACCCCATTCTTGCCAGAAGACCTTGCAATGTCGGGCGAAGCTGGTGGCTTGGCGTCGATGATTAATCTTGGTCGATTTTTAAATATGCTTTTGACGGTTCTAGTTATTATTCTCATCACCTTCATTTTTAATAAAATTTCGAAAAGAATTTGGCATTTTGACCTTTCGAAAAAACAAAAAATAGCTATTTTTATTCCACAAATTGTAGTAATTCTAATTTGTGGTTTTAGCCTCAACACATATACATCTGAAATTCGAAACCTAAATGGCAAAGGAACCTTTGTTAAGGTTGAAAGCCTTAAAACTTCGGTTGATTTTACTAACCAATCTTACAATTACCAAATAAATGGCTTTATTGTGGCAACAATTTCAAATCTTCAAACTAAAACTCAAAAAGAACCAGATGGATATTCTAAAGAAGCTGTTCAAAAAATTGTTGAAAAATATCAAAAAATCGCCGCAGAAAAAAATCAAAACCGCAAAGAGCTTGGTAGTGAAAAAGTAAACGTAGTTTATGTTATGAGTGAAAGTTTCATTGATCCAGCATTAGGAAAACACCTTTACGACTACGGAAATACTGAGCCAATCCCT
>JABZJO010000033.1:0-6006 GCA_015257755.1 Candidatus Nanogingivalaceae bacterium | reverse complement strand
GCTAATGAAGAATATAAAAAAGAAGTCCTTGGTTTAGTTTTTGACAGGTTAAAAACACTTAAAGACTTACCGCTCGCGAGTGATTATTTCTTCGCTGAACAAAATCCTGATTTGGAGATGATTTCTAAAAATAAACAACTTAAAAAGCTCGAAAAATCACAATTGTTAGATCTGCTAGGAAAATCAATTGATAAATTCGAAAAAGTTGAAGATTGGAACGACGATGAGCTTCAAGAATCACTAAACCAACTTCTTGGGGAAACTGGCCAAAAACCGGGAATTCTATTTCAAATTATTCGAATTTCGCTCACTTGGGCTCCATTTTCGCCAGCGCTAAATCAAACATTGCGAGTAATTGGCAAAAATGAAAGTATAAAACGACTTAAAAACTCTTTTCGGGAGATTGAAAAAATGTAAAAAATAAAGCTCGGCACGTGTCGAGCTTTATTTTATTGTTTTAAGAATTATTTCAGCAATATCTTTAGGGTTTTCCATAGGCAGTAGGTGGCCAGTTTTTGGTATGACTTTCGAAATTGCTTTTGGAAAAATTTCTTTAAATTTTTTCTCACAAAAAGGTTCAACGGTCGAATCATTTTTTCCAATAAAAGCAATTTTAACAAAATTTTTATCAGAAAAATTATTAGCATTTAATGCTATTGGAATGGTTTTTTTCTGGGATAGTAATCTTTTGGGGGAATGTTGGCAAAAAAACATATTTTGAAAAACATTTTTAATAGCTTCAAGTGACCATTTTTTTTGAATCAAGGCAACTTTAAGAGGTGAGAATATTGGTAGATTTGATAAAACCATAATAGTTTTTGAATTGGAGCAAGCCTTCATACCCGCTAAAAAAGAAGGACTTGGACTGAAGACGGGGTTTATGATGACTGTTGGGATTTTTTTTGAAATTTCCGGATCGCTGACAAAATAGCAGCTAAATGAATGCGCTACAATAAGATCTATCGTATCGTGTTTGTTTAGTTCGTTGATTAATTTTGTATAAAATTTTTGAAAATCTTCAATTTTTTCAAAAGTTTCAAGCGAGCTTTTGCCGTGTGCGGGTAATTCGCAAATAATAATTGAATATTTTTTTGAAAGCTCAAATCCTAGAGGTGTTAAACCGAAATAATTTCCGCCAAAACCATGAAAAAGTACTGCAGTTGGTTTATTTTTTTGGATATTTTGATAAGTTGAAATCTTGTTTTTGTCGATATTGATAAAAATATGTTTAAGATTTTTTCGCCAATCTCTTAGGTTCATTAATAAATTATAGCATTTTTCAGGATTAAATAAAACATTACTTTCGAAAAAGTTTAAAATATGATATAATTTTAATTAAAGCATAAGAATTTTAAATAAAAAAGAAAGGAAGAAATGGCGAATCCACTACGACTTGTAATGATTCGACACGGGCAGAGCGAAGCAAATATAGTTCAGCACGCGCAAAAACTTGGTAGGAAGATTGATTTGGAGGAAAAAGTCGAGACACGTGCGGATTGGCGACAGCGACTTTCGCCGGAGGGAAGAGAGCAAGCTGAGAGAGCTGAAAGAGAACTTGCAAAGGTTTATGGGAGTTTAGATTTTTTTGATTCAAAATATTCATCACCTTTTATTCGCGCAAGAGAGACTGCTGTAATTTTAAGCGGTGAAAATCAATATTTTTGGAAAATTGATGATTTATTAGCGGAGCGAAATTGGGGTATTTATGGCCGTGTTAGTGTTAACGAGCGGCTTGATAACTTCCCTTTATCTGTTAAGTATTTATATAATGATCCGTTTTATATGCGTCTTGATGGGGGTGAAAGCATTTTTGATGTTTATGTAAGGTTTCGAACTTTCACGGATAGATTAAAAAAAGAAGATTCAAACCAGAATGTACTTATTGTTGCTCATAAGCAATTAATTCAATCAGCATGTTATCTGATAGAGGGTCTTTTGCCGGAAAAGTGGAATGATATGTCGAAAAGATATATTTATGACATCCCCAACCTTGGTGCAATTGAATATTCGAGAGTTAACCCGCTAGATGCTAGCGATGTTCGTGAGAATTTTTCTTGGCGAAGGGTTTTGAACCTAGGTGAAGCTGATGGAAAATATGGTAATTGGGAAGAGTTCGATGTTCGAAGAGATTTTTCTAATAGTGAGCTGAGGGAACAAATTTTAGAAAATGAACCTTTTTTAAAATAAACTATTGACAAAGCATAACTATTTTGATAATATATAAACATAGTTGATGTGTTATCAAGGGCGATGTTTGTTTTCTCCCCTAAATAACACTTATAAATAAAAATAAAATAACAAAAACCGCCCAGGGTGGGCACACATCAACAAACAAAATCACTGCTTGAAAAAGTAGTGATTTTGTATTATAATAAAGAAGATTATGTTTAAAAAAGGAATTCAGACAAAACTTGAAAAATATGTTCGAAGATATTTTGAAGAACATCCAGATATTAAATTGGTTACAGTTGCCGGATCAGTTGGAAAGACAAGTACAAAATTAGCTATTGCTACCATTTTAAGTCAGAAATATCGAGTGCGTTTGCATGAAGGCAATCATAACACGCACTTAAGTGCTCCTCTTGCTATTTTAGGTATAAATTTTCCTGGAAACCCAAGAAATTTTTGGCAATGGCATAAAGTTTTTAAAGCTGCTCGAAAGCGGATTAAATCTCCAGCTGGTAGTGAGCCCGAGGTGATTATACAAGAGCTTGGGACCGATCATCCTGGTGATATCGCTCAATTTGGAGCTTATCTTTTTGCGGACATTTCAATAATTACATCTGTTACTCCTGAACATATGGAGTTTTTTGGTACGATTGATGCAGTAGCTCAAGAGGAGCTCGATGCTGCAACTTATGCGAAAATTGCAATTTTAAACCAAGATGATATTAACGGTGAATTTTTAAAATATCTTAGGAGTTCTAACTTTTCTACTTATAGCTCAAACGGTGGAGCTAACTATAATTTTATCCCTAATGATTTTTCACTTCTTGAAGGGTTTGGCGGTAAGATTCAAACTCCAGAATTCGGAGAAATACCTGTTCGGGCAAAAGTTTTCGGGGAGCATTCTTTGAGACCTGTAACTGGTGCTGTTGCTGTTGCTATTAAGCTGGGGTTGAACCCGCAAGAAATTATAAATGGCTTAGCGAGTTTAAAACCTGTACCCGGCCGAATGAACTTTATGCGAGGTCTGGAAGATTCTGTATTAATTGACGATACTTACAATTCGAGCCCTGCGGCATTAACCGCAGCGATTCAGACTCTTTATGCTCTTTCTGCTCCTTCAAAGATTGCCGTTATTGGTAGTATGAATGAGCTTGGCGAATCTTCTGCGATGGAACATCAAAGGATTGGAGAGATGCTTGACGGTGTTGAGCTATCTTGGGTTGTTACTGTTGGTGAACAGGCCAATAAGTACTTGGCTCCAGCCGCTCGTTTGCGTGGCTGTCAGGTTTATGAGGCAAAAAATGCTATCGATGCTGGTATATTTGTTCGTAAGATTATGGAAAAGGGCGCTTTAATCTTGTTGAAAGGTTCTCAGGGGGATGTTTATCTTGAAGAAACAACAAAAATGCTTCTTAGAAATCAGGAAGATGAAAAATGGCTTGTTCGCCAAGATGAAAATTGGAAGAAGGTTAAGCATGATTTTTTCGCAAGTTTTGCTGAAATTGCTGAGGATGAGGTTTAACGGTGGAAATTTTACCAATCGTTAATGAACGAGATGAAATTATTGACGAGATTGATAAATCTATTTTTGATAAAAAGACCGGCAGAATCTACAGGGTTGTTTCGCTGATTTTATTTAACGAGAATGATGAATTTTTAATTCAACGTCGAGCTTTTTCGAAAAAAACTTTTGCAGGAAAGTGGCAGTTTTCGGCATCTGCTGGTCATGTTCAAATTGGCGAAAGTTACTTAGATGCGATCTATCGAGAAACTGTTGAAGAGATTGGTTTAAATCTGAAGCCGTGCGATTTTATTGAAGTTGAAAAAGTTTTTATTCACACTAAAGAGAATAAGCGTAGATTTATGCAGTTTTTTGCAGCTAAAGTCGATTTCAATCTTGAAGATTTAGCTATCTTACATAATGAAGTTGCAGAAGTTAAGCTTGTAAATCTTGCCGAGTTTAAAGAGATGATCCGAGAAAATCCAGATGAATTTATGGATTCTTTGGAGTTTTCTTTAAGAATTATTAAAGACGCGCAAGAAAAGATAAAAAATAATCATTCGCAGGCAATTTTATAAAGGGCGATTCCTGTAGCAACCGATACGTTAAAACTTTCTTTTTTACCAAACATTGGGATTTCGAGAGTTTTATCGCACAAGTCAATCAATTTTTCTGAGATACCGTCAACTTCTTCACCTAAAAGTAAGGCTATTTTAGCGTTTTTTGGGGCTGAAAAATCTTTTAAAAAAATTGATTTTTTGCTTTGTTCGAGTGCAAATATTTCGAAATTTTGTTTTTTAAGATTTTGGATTGTATCGAGAATGTCGTTAGAAATTTCTGCTGGTACGATCTTTTCTGCGCCGAGGGCAGTCTTGTGTATTTGGGAGTCTAATTTTTGCGCAATGTGGGGTAAGCGGTTAGTTTTTTTAAAATTTTCGTCTGGTAAAATTGGAAAAGGTGAATATCCGCTAAAAATAATTTTCGAGACACCAAAGCCTTCGCAAGTACGTAGGATTGCTCCAATATTGTGTGTTGAGCGAATATTGTGCGCTAAAACAACTATTTTACGATTCTGTGTGCGATTGCGGTTTTCGAGAGAGTTTGGATTTTTCATTATCTTAATTTTATCAAATTTCTTTAAAAATAAAAAGAGCCCTGAGGCTCAAGTTAGGTGATTTTATTGCCTTTAAAGCGATCTAGAACTCGCCCAATAATTTCATAGGAGTAATTTTCCGTTTCTTGTGAGGCGTTTTTTGTATTTATACTGAACGCGCATTGGTCTTCGAGTCTAACTCTTTCAAATTCTATTGTTATTTTTTTTGAAAGAGTTTGATTTTGAAAATCGTTAAAACCATAAACTCTAATAATAGATCTATCCGTTGAAACTCTACTAATTTCGACAATAAATTTGTCATTAATATTAAAAGAAGAATCCCAGTTTTTATTAGAAGGGAGACGTTTAACATTTTGGCAACCCAATATGGTTTGTTCCAGTATATTTTTTAAAGTACTACTAGTCATTTTTTAAGACCTCGATTCCTGAAAATATTTTCGCTAAGCGATGCCGATATTTTAGCATTTTTTATTGAAAAAATAAAGTGCTTGTGATAAAATTAGATTAATGGAAGAAGATAAAGTTCAGTTAATGCGTCGGCAAAAAGAGGAAGAAGCAACCGAGCAGCGTGCTGGTATTTTAGGCTTAACTTATCTTGACACTAGGGAATTTGAAAATATTTTTCCACTAGCTAGAGATCTTTTTACTAACGAACAAATGTATCGTGCTTTTTTGGCGCCACTACAAATTGGTGATATTGATACGAATAAACCTTGGAGGATTATGATTACGAGTCAAACTCCGCGTTCAGTAATACAAAAATTGAGTAAAAAATATCAAGAAGAAGGTAAAACTCTTGAGCTTTTCTTAATTTCTGAGAGTGCTTGGAAAAATATTATGCGGAGATACGATCCGCCAAAAAAGATTATTTATGATGATATTGAAATTGCCGGAGAGGGTGATAGTACTACCTTAGATAAAGTTAGCCAAACCCTAGCAAATGTTGCCTCTGATCAGGTTTTTGATTACTTGATTGATCAAGCAGATAGGCTTGGCGCGAGCGATATTCACATCGAAAATCAACGTCAGACAATTCGAATTCGAATGCGTGTTGATGGTGCACTTCACCCGGTTGCTGAACTTGGGCGGGATCGGTACCGTGTTATTATGGGTGAACTTTCTTCGCGCGCAGGGGTTTCAAGTGCTTCAAAAACTTCGCAATCTGGGCATATGCAGAAGGATATTTATCGTGATGGAACTTCGCATCTTTTAAATTTGCGTG
>JABZJO010000032.1:0-6017 GCA_015257755.1 Candidatus Nanogingivalaceae bacterium | reverse complement strand
CCTTCACTAATTTCGCTCGCAACACTTTTTGGTGTAATATTGTTTTTTAGGTTATATTCTTTTTGAATTTCTCGTCGCCGATTTGTTTCATCAATCGCAAGCTTCATTGAACGAGTTATTTTATCGGCATACATAATCACCTTTCCTTCTTCGTGTCTAGCTGCTCGCCCAATCGTTTGAATTAACGCACTTTCTGAACGCAAGAAACCTTCTTTATCCGCATCTAGAATCGCAACCAAACTAACCTCTGGCAAATCCAATCCTTCACGCAAAAGATTAATTCCAACAAGAACATCATAAGTTCCTTCGCGCAAATCACGCAAAATATCACCGCGCTCCAAAGTGTCAATTTCACTATGAATATACGCTGTTTTCACCCCGTTTTCTTCCAAAAAGCCGCTCAAATCTTCAGCCATCCTCTTGGTTAGAGTCGTGACTAAAACACGCTGACCTTTCGAAATCCGTTTTTGAATCTCCTCCATTAAATCATCAACTTGGCCTTCAATTTTTCGAACTTCGATTTCAGGATCTAACAACCCCGTTGGACGAATAACCTGCTGAGCTGGTTTTGGCGAATGCTCAAGTTCAAAATCACCAGGGGTTGCCGAAACATAAATCGCCTGATTGATATGTTTATAAAATTCATCAAAAGTCAAAGGTCGATTATCGAGAGCTGAAGGTAAGCGAAAGCCATTATCTACCAAAACTGTTTTACGCGCTCGGTCACCATTAAACATCCCTCGAACTTGCGGTAAAGTCATATGTGACTCGTCAACTAAAAGCAAAAAATCATCTGGAAAATAATCTAGCAAAGTGGCGGGTTGTTCACCAGGTGCGCGCTCAGTTAAATATCGCGTATAGTTTTCTATCCCTTTTACAAATCCAGTTTCTCGAAGCATTTCAAGATCATATTTTGTGCGCTGAGCTAATCGTTGTGCCTCAAGATATTTTTTATTTTTTTCGAAATATTCATATCTCGCATAAAATTCCTTCTCAATTTGTGGAATTGCTCGATCAATAATTTCTTTTGGCGTAGCGTAGTGAGAATTCGGAAAAATATCAAAAAATTGTGGTTTTTCAAGAATCTCCCCTGTAAGCGGATTAGTGATAGTTAACCTATCAATTTCATCGCCAAAAAATTCTACCCGCACTGCTAAATCTGACCCCGCAGTAAAAATATCTATCGTATCACCACGAACCCGAAAAGTTCCGCGAGAAAAATCAACATCGTTTCGTTCATATTGAATATCTTTCAAATGCCTCAAAAATTTATCTCGATTATACCGCATTCCAGGTTTAATATGTAACGCCATTTGCATATAGCTTGCCGGCGAACCGATACCATAAATACAGCTAACACTTGAAACAATAATCGTATCGCTCCGAGTTAATAATGCCTCCGTTGCGGCGTGTCGAAGCTTTTCGATTTCTTCATTTATTCGCGAATCTTTTTCAATATAAGTATCCGTACTTGCAATATAAGCCTCTGGCTGGTAATAGTCAAAATAGCTCACAAAATAATGAACTTCATTTTCAGGAAAAAACTTTTTAAACTCACCGTAAAGCTGAGCGGCAAGAGTTTTATTGTGTGCAAGAATTAAAGTTGGTTTTTGAGTGG
Source organism: Candidatus Nanogingivalaceae bacterium (assembly GCA_015257755.1). Taxonomy (GTDB): domain Bacteria; phylum Patescibacteriota; class Saccharimonadia; order Saccharimonadales; family Saccharimonadaceae; genus Nanogingivalis. The sequence continues at coordinate 4,399 of JABZJO010000032.1, read as the reverse complement.
CTTGAATAATATTTGCCATTGTAAAAGTTTTACCCGAACCAGTTACACCCAACAAAGTTTGTTCATGCTCACCCTTTTTTAAACCCTCGACTAATTGTGAAATTGCCTGCGGTTGATCACCTGTGGGCTGATATTTTGATTTTAATTTAAACTCGCGATATTTCATTATTTATATTTTATAATATATTTCATTAAAAAGCAAAACCGCCCAAATTGAGCGGTTAGTTTTATCCGTTTCCAGCGCGTTTTTCTGAAAGATGGTCATCATCTCGTGGTGCAATGAAGTCTGCATTTTTTTCATCAAGTCGTGCAATCACTTTTCGAACGAGCCGTTCAGGGTTATTGTCATAAATTATATCTTTCGTTCCTGGAGCTTCAACATTTTGCAAAAGCGTTGGAACATAATCAGCCAGTGCCATACTTCCAAGCAAAACACCGCAAACTTTGCGAGATTCTAAAGCGGTTGCCAGTTCGTGGAGCGACCCCATTCGGCCGCCAACTGTAATTACTGCATCGCTTGAAAGCACCAAGTGTGTATCACGCCCAACATAGCTCATCCCTGTAAAATTAATATAATCAAAAGGCTTAAACGGCAATTTATAGGTGTTTACGTGCTGCCGAAAACTCGAAGCAGGCGAAAAACCAATGCTCAAGCCCGTTCGACCTTTAACACTAACCGCACCCAAAGCAGCGTAGTGCGGTAAACCAACCGTTGCGCCAGTTGTTAAAATCTTTCCTTGCCGAACAATCTCTTGCCCGAGCCTAAAAGCTAAATCCTTTGAAGCCATAACACTATCTCCGGTGGCAGCCCCAGAAACACAAATTTGATATCTCATTTTTCTCCTTTTAAAATATTTTTTCTTCTAGTTGTTTTTTTGAATAATTTGAAAATACTTTTTGGTATTTTTCTAAGATTTCTACTTTTAAAGCTTCTTGAAAATTTTCGAAAACCAACTTATCGGTATTTTTAAATTCTTTTTTTGAATTCAACTCAACATCTTTTTTATGCGCCGAAACAAAACCGTCTTCGGTAAATATCACCGACGTTTCATTCTTCTTCCAAAAATTATCATCATTAAGCTTATTTTTTAAAGCCGAAATTGCTTCTACATTCAAAACGTCACCCTGTAAAAAACCCAATTCCTGTTCTAAATCACGCGATTTTTTATACAAGTTTGCCATAATCTGCGCCGAAACGCTTTTTGTTTGTGGCTTTTTAGATTCTAAACTAGTTATTTCATAATTAAACCTTCGCGCATAAGCACCTTTTAAACCTAAAAGCTCTGAAAGTTTATAAGTTTTCATTATCAAATCTCCTCCATCGGCATATCATGAAGATTTGAATCTTTATATAAAATTCCTTTTTTAGCACCCAGATATTGAATCACAGAAGTTGAATTTGCACTTGCGAATAGAATACTATGCTTGATATCTGCACCCTGAGCCCATTGGCTAACAAACCCAGAACCAAAAGCATCACCCGCACCCGTTCTGTCAACTGAAGGGATATCTTCATACATCCCAGCATGAATAATTTTATTCTTTGCCTCAACCCAAACACCGTTCGGACCATCTGTTAAAATCATCACTGGCACAAATTCTGCACCATTACGAACAATTTCTTCAGCAGACACGCCCTCAAAAATTAAACTAGCTTCTTCTTTATTTAAAATTAAAATTTCAACATCTTTCAATAAAGTTCGAACTTTTCCTGGATTCTCGAGTTCATTTTTACCAGGATTCCAGGCGATTTTTGCACCTTTTTTTACCGATTCTTGAATGATTTTCGAAATAACATCAAATCTTCCAGCTAAGTTAGAAAGATAAACCCAATCAAACTCACCATATTTTAATTCAAAATTATCAGCATAAATATGTTCTGATGCACCACGATAAGTTAAAATCGTACGCTCACCATTTGGTGCTAAAATAATTGCCGAATAATCTGTATTATATCTACTCGAAAACTCCACCCGAGATGTATCGATAGACTCTTCGTCAAGCATTTTTAATACCTGCTCCCCCGACGAATCCGACCCAACTACACCCATAAAACTAGATTCTAAGCCTTGTCGAGCGAAAGTAGTTGCAGCATTCGTAGCGCCACCACCACTTGAAATTTCAATATTTTCAACCGTTATTTTAGAGCCTAAATCAAGCTCAACAATATCTTGATTCTTTGCCATTGAGATCAATTTAAAGTCTGGCGAATTGCTCAAAAAAACATCTTGAGTAGCAGCCCCAACTGAAAGTATCTTAGGCGACGACACTTTTAAATAGCTCCTTTACGATTAATTTCAGTCTCCATTTGATGATAAGCCTGCCCTGGATCTTGTGCTTGCATAATTGCCGCACCAACATTCACGACATCAACTCCAGATTGAGTTAAGTTAAAAACGTTCGAAAGATTAGCGCCACCATCCCAACCTATTTCAACATTACTATTGATAGCTTTTATCAATCTAATTTTTTCAAGTTGCATCATATTTGCGACACCACCCATTTCGCCCAAGTTGCCACTAAAAATTAAAATGTGTTCTGCAGCCTTAATTGCTGGCGCAACTGTCTCTGGGACAGTTGAACGAAGCAAAGCCAAGCCTGGCTTAATCATAGTTTCATTTTTAAGTCGCTCAAAAATAGGTACAAGATCTTCTTCAACCTCAGAATGAAAAACTACCATATTAGGATTAAGTTGAATGATCGCATCAATGTGCTCACTAGGACGAGCAACCATCATATGAATATCAACCTTCCATTCTTGAGGCCACCAAATTTGAGTTTCAGGCAAGGTTAAATTAGGCGCAAATTCGCCATCCGTAACATCAATATGGACCCTTTCGGCAAAAGGAAAGATTTTCTCAACCTGCTCTTTATATTCTTCTGGGTTAGTTGCTAAAATTGCTGGTGTAATTATCGACATTTAAACCTCATCTATCTGATTATTTCTTCGTATAAAACGCGGTGCAGCAGCAAAAGGAGTTTTAAGCCAAACATCTACGGTCTCCTTCCACGCATTCTCCTTATCGTCTTTATCAAAAACTCGTGCTGGTAGACATAGAACATTGCTATCATTATCATTACGAGTCCACTTTGCTTCTTCAGGCTCCCATACAACAGACGCGCGAATACCCTTATAACGATTCGCAGCCATTCCCATTCCTTGTGCACCGCCACAAATCAGAATAGCACGAGAATCGCTCTCATCACTGGCGCGAATTTTCGAAACTGCCATATGTGCAAATTCTGGAAAATCGTCATTTGGGTTATATTCAAAACCACCGATATCTTCTATATTGTATCCGTTGTTTTTTAAATATTTAAAAACTTTTTCTTTAAGGTAATAACCTCTGTGGTCTGCACCAATAAAAATCTTCATCAAAAAACCTTTAAATATTTACCGCTACGTCAGCAACAATCTCGACCAAGCGGTTAGAATATCCCCATTCATTGTCATACCAAGCTACAACTTTAACAAGATTTCCACCAACAACATTTGTTAATGGCAAGTCAACAATAGAGCTATGAGAGTTTCCCTTGAAATCCATTGAAACCAAAGGTTCATCCGTAACTGCTAGAATTCCTTGATAAAATGGATCTGCAGCAGCACGTTTAAATACTTCGTTAATCTCTTCTTTTGTTGTATTCCGTTTCAAAACTGCAGTAATATCACTTAATGAAACAACTGCCGTTGGAACTCGAACTGACAAACCATCAAATTTTCCCTCAAGAGATGGAATAACTTTCGCGGTCGCAATTGCTGCGCCAGTTGTAGTTGGAACTATATTTTCGGCCGCAGAACGAGCTTCGCGTAAGTCTTTTGCCGGAGCATCTAGGAGTCTTTGGCTCGCAGTGTAAGAGTGGACTGTTGTCATTAAAGATTTTTCAATTCCAAACTCACGCTCAAGAACGGCCATAACAGGAGCAATACAGTTTGTTGTACAGCTAGCGTTAGAAATAATATCATCTTCACGTGTAAGCTCATGTTCATTTACACCTAGCACGATAAATTTAGCACCTTCACCTTTTGCGGGTGCTGAAATTACAACTTTTTTCGCACCAGCGTTAATATGTGCACGAGCTTTTTCTGGTTGAACAAACAATCCTGTTGCCTCAATTACAACATCAATACCAAATTCACCCCAAGGTAAAAGTGCCGGGTCGCGCTCTGCTAATACGCGAATTTGCTTCCCCGCGACAAAAATTGAGTTTTCATCATAAGATACATCATAATGGTAAGTTCCATAAGTTGAATCGTGTTTTAAAAGATGCGCCAAAGTTTTCGTATCTGTTAAGTCGTTAATCGCTACAACTTCAATATCATCTCTTTCAAAAGCTAGTTTAAAGGCATTGCGACCAATTCGCCCAAATCCATTAATTGCAATTTTTTTAGACATTTCGT
>JABZJO010000031.1:0-6209 GCA_015257755.1 Candidatus Nanogingivalaceae bacterium | reverse complement strand
TTAAAGCACCAAAGCTTAGCGATTATAGCGAAAATGTGCAAGGTGTGAAAGTGGATAGCGGAAATCCGGACCAGGCAGGACTACAAGACCAGCTTGACCCACGGCTTGCTGCGTTGCTTGATCCGAATAAGAAGAAAAAGGATTTGCAGGCGTAGAAAGGGAGGGCAAAAGCAGTTTAAGATTGAAGAAATATACAAGATATTAAATAACGAGATTGTAGACTAAAAATAGACCAGCTCGCCGAGTCCTATGCAGGACACGACCGCTGGTCTATTTATTTTTGTAAGTGGTGATAAATTCCACTAAAAGAATGGCAGCGATGCCCGAACCAAAATCGGGCGCATTACCGTTCTTTTATACTTCAACAATACTACAAAATAGCCAAAAAGTCAATATTATTGAACTTTGATTATTTTAGGTATTGTATTTGAAGAATTGAATATAAAAAGAACCCGCATTAGGTTCTTTTAGTTAGAAATATTTATTAGAAAGTTATAATAGCTTTATTATTTTTGTAGTAAATTATTAGTTCCCGACTTAATACGTGCTTTAATCTTATCAGTATCTTCTGAAGCGGGGAAGTTTTCTGGCTCTAGGCCTTGTTGTTCAGTAATTGTCTTTCTTACTGCCTGATTATTATCTATATTATCATTTTTCACACCATCAAATGACGATACTCCAAAATTTTCTATATTTGCAGTAGTCATTTCATTAGCTAAAGTTTTTCCAGCCAGAACAACATTATGGGCCTTATTAGCCCAAGGTTTAGAGCCTGTTCCTAAAATTTTTTTCATTTGTTTATTTGACTTACCGCCAAAAAAAGCAGCATCTCCCGAACTCTTAATCTCAGCAAGTCCTCTCGAACCAATCCCAGTTTCTACTATCGCGGCGGATATGCGCTTATCAGATTCTGAGAATTCTTGTCTTCGAGCAAGTCTTGCCATATCGTTTCTATATTGTTCAGAAAGCTCTTGTTTTCTTGTTTGTGTTGCAAAATATGCTTGGGCTTCTGCAATCTTAGGTTTTTTTGCAGAGTCCCCATTCTGGGCTATAATATAGCAGGCGTATCGAGTCAATTTTACATCAGTAATAGGTCGAGGATTTTTCTGTGTTGCATATCCGATAGAAACCATTTTCCTGACGTCAAGAAAATGGTTTTCCACAGGCTCGCCAGTTTTATAAATTGAAGTTTTTGCTTTTTCTACAACTTTACTAAAATTTTCCCATTTAGCATAATCAAGCACTTCCCCTAATTCTCGGGCATACCAAAATTCTTGCCCATTTTCAACATGCTTAATATCCTCGAAAACACTCTTATTAGTTTTAATTATTGCATCATTCATAGTTATATTATATAGAAGATATGATATAAAAACAATGGATTAGGATATTATGCAAGATAAATAGGGTGTAGATATTTTGTTGTATCATTTTTATTGGTTAAGGTATTTTAATATTCTAATTGGTTTATATATTCACTATCGATCATCCCTACTACCATGAATCTTATCTCGCCGCCGGCTAGCTAATTTTTCAAGATTAGTTTTTTAATATATCTTTGCCAAAAGCGGTTAAAAATAGTATAATTAAGATAGTACATTTTGAAGAATTGAATGTAAAACAATCTACTCAGAGAGCTGAGCGATTAGCAAAATATTAATATTTGCGTCGCTCAGTTTTTTTATTTTGTAGCGACAAGATAAGGAGAAGAGATGGATATTTTTAAAGGTATTGGTGACTTTTTTGGTGGACTTTTTGGCCAAAAGAAAAAGCGAGAAGATGAACAGCCACAACCACAGCAACAACAATCTGCGGTGAGTTTTAACAGCACACCAAAATTGGGAGATAATTTTGCGAATAATGCAAGCAACCCAACCCAACCACAGCAACCAAAGGAATTTGCGAAAAGTTCGGTGGACTTAAACCCCGTAAAGCCAGTGCAACCCGTTCAACCACAACCACAAGTGAATCATGACCAAGAACGCCAACAGTTGGCGGATAAATACCAGCAAGAAGAAACAGACCGCTACAACCAAGGCTCAGACCATGCGGCCAACTTCTTGAATGATATTTTTAGTGGTGGCAAAACGGCACAAATGCGAGAGAATACGATTAACCAAAACATCCAAAACCGGGTGAATGCTGAAATGCTCCGAAAATATGGACCAGATGACCAGCAAGTGAAACAAAACATTGCACAAACTAGCCAAGATATTAACAACAAAGCAACATCGGTCAATGACTTCACGAAAAACTATAACAATACCGTGCAACAAACGGTTGCTTCGCCAGTATCAGCAGTGAAAGGTGCAGCGAACAGCGTAGTGGAAACGATGCCGAAAGTATCGGGAGCGGTAACTGAGCTTGGTGCGAATACAATTAAATTGTTTGATGAAGATAACCAATTTGCGAACAATTTGATTGATCGAGTGCGAGCAGACCGTGAAAAGAACATTGTACGAAAAACACTCAACAGCGCAACTGGTTTGACTGATCAAGATAATAAAATGGCCTATGGATTGGGTAGTTCCGGAACAAGAATGGCGATTGATGCCGCAATGACCCCTGTAACCGGCGGTGTTGCACCAGCTTTAGTGCATGGTGTGGAAGCACACTCGGATATGATGGATAGCTTGGATAATATCGAAGCTCGCAAAAAGGCTGAAGCAGCAGCAAAAGGTGAAGCATATACACCAAGTAGCTTTACTTCTCGCTATTTAGCCTCAACCGCTAACGCTGGAGCGCAAGCGGCAATTGAAAAGCTTGGAATAGATAACCTTACCGGTAAAATTGGTGGTAAATTTGCAAAAAATATGGTTGGGCGAGTTGTCACGGGTGCATTAGGTGAAGCTGGGGAAGAAGCAGCACAACAATATGCCGAGAACTTCACCAAAAAGCTTTTCGACAACAAACAGAATATCCACGAAGGCGTAGCTGAAAGCGCTCTTATGGGTGGAATTATGGGTGGAGCTGGTAAAATGGCCTTTGGTGGAATGGACTCAGTGAAAAACCCATATAAAAGCAATGATATGGCAGATGGCGAAGTGAGCATTTCAAAACTTCACCCAGACCAAATGGGCTACAATCCAAAAAACCTAATTGAAGCAGAACGCAATACAACAATTCCAGCACGCGAAAAAATCACCCTTGCAGATGCAGAGATGCAAAACCGAGGTGGGGACTTGCAATATACCCCAAGAAGAGAAACAAACATTGGTCGTTTAGATAGCGATCAGTTAGGTTTTACCAAAGATGAGTTAGTTGGTAAATTTACAGGCGACACTCGTAAACGAATGAGTGAGCGTAGCTTTAATATGCTTCAAGATTTACGAGCGAATAATCCGTATGTTACGGGTGATGGACAAGAAGCGTATTTGAGTGCAAGGGGAAATAAAAAGCTATCTTCAACTAGCGCAACCATTGATGATGCAACGTTTAAAGCGAGAATGCGAACCACTCCAAGAATCGGAGAAATCTTAAGTAATTCAAATAGGACACATTCAGCCGATGACTTAAAGCAGCATGGAATAGCTCCTGATGGCTTTGATTATTTATCATCACCTGTAAATGTTAACGGCAAAAGATATATACAAGAATTTGATATTGGGAAAAATAATGAAACTGGAAGAAATACGGTGTATAATTCTAAATTAAAAGAAGAACCCGAGCTTTCCGGCTTCTACACCAGATCCAACTCGGGTTCTTATGGTTCCAATATAGCACAAAATGACCAAAAAGTCAATAGGGTGCAACCATTCGAACCAACAGAACGCACACCTTTAGCAAATGGAGATAGAGATTTTGGAGGATCGTTTGGAAATGGATTTGACCCTCGAGGTGAAAATTCACAGGTAAATAAGATTATAGATCGTCCAGATGGCTCAAGATATGTTGAAATAGATAATAACATTATTAACGGTCTTCAAAGAAAAACAGATATCCAAAAGGCTGTCAAAAATCATATTAGTGAAAATTTTCAAGGCAATCAATATCAGATTGGGGACACTGGGGAATATGCTAAAGTGACTAAAAAAACCAAAAATGAGATTACTCACCAGCAAAAGATAATGAGCGATATTGATTATGCAATTAAAGCACGAATGGCAGGTAATTTAAATGATCTCATTGAAACAATGTCGGATGTTCGTGTGGTTGCAAATAAAAAACCACAAAATAAGCCAAATGTTAGCCACTATTTAAGCGGTCGAACAGAAGTGAATATCGATGGTGAAGTTTATTACCCTCGTGTTGATATTGAGGTTAACAATCAGGGCAATGTTGTTGCTTATGATATAGCAGACATAAAAAGGAGTAAAAAAATAGAGCCTCGGTCGGAACAATACGATGATCGTTCCTACATACGGAAGGCTAACTCCGTATTAGATAACCAAGGCTCTGCCTATGATTCTAATATAGCACAAAATGGCAATAATGTCAATGCTTTCAATCGACAATATGAGCCAGAAATTCAAGACCTTCAAAATGCATACCAAAAATATGGTGATGATTTTGAGTTTAATTTGACACCAGAACAGCAAGCAATTTATGAACACCTTCTTCGTGAATCTCCACGCGACAGTGAAGGGCGATATATAGACCCTGCAACAGGTGAAACGACAATTGATCAGACTGCTCAAAATATAGAAGGTGATTTAGCTGAAACAAATCAAAAAACCCGCAAATTTGCTGAAACCGTATTAGACACAGACACGCCGCCAAAAGATTTTGTGAAATTGATGCACGCTGGTGATGAATCTTTGAAATATACACCAAAAAAGAACAGCGAAATGTGGAACAGAGCAACTAAATCTGTGCAAGAAAGCCCAGAAAGGGTGTTTAATGAGCTAGAAAACACCCGTGTAGCTAACGATGAAACTATGGCGAAAGGGATTGCGCTAGCTAAGCACTACCAAGCAATGGGTGATGATCTCAAAGCAAGCGAACTCTATGTTGAACTTGCGAAAAAGGCAACAGAAGCTGGGCGAACTGTGCAAGCTTTGAACTTAATGCGAAGAACAACCCCAGAAGGTGTGTTGATGAGTACAATGCGTGAAGTTGAAAGCTACAACGACAAGATGAAGAATAAACCAAACAAGCAAATTAACATTACGCCAGAGCAACGAGCAGAATTCTTAGGAAGGTTGCGAGAGGCTTATGCGATGCCGGAAGGTAACTAATTACCAGATTGTTAAGGTATATATTTTTAACGCGGTTTTATTAATCCTCGGAGGTAATTTTATACTTATACAAAAAAACTGCCTCGATCGGAACAATAAAATACCCTACGAGATGCGGTTCGTAGGGTATTTAACTATAATAAAAAGCCGCATCTCGTATAACACGAAATGCGTACGTTTTGGCTCAAGAATAACTTCTGGAGCCACGATCGGGGCTTGAACCCGAGACCTCATCCTTACCATGGATGCGCTCTACCAACTGAGCTATCGCGGCATAAACTATAATAGATTCTACCATAAAAAGTATTTAGATGTCAATATCCGTTGAAATAATATTTCTTTTTTATTGAGTTTGCGATTTTAAGCTTCATGTGTTAGAATATGAGCTATAAAATAATAGTCAAAAAAGAGGGGTTATGAAAACAGTAACAATAATGAAATACCGAATCGGAAATAAATATTTCTTTAAGGTTTTAGACAAATTTGACATTAAAGATGCAGCCGAACGCCTAGATACAATGATTCAAATCTCTAAACAGTTAGAAAAAGAAAACAAAGACTATGAACAGCTTTGGATTAAAGAAACAGTTCTATTTTAGAAATATTCAAAATAAATTATTTGTTTTTTGCTGATTTGCTGGAGTCTTTTGTTCTTTTGTTGTTTTTTAAAAGAAAATTATTTTTTAGGGCTTCGCCAAGAGTCCAAACAATAGCGTTCATCAAGAAGACGATCAAAGATGACACCGTAATAAGTAAAATTGTTCGACTAATTGAATTTTCGAAAATATTTAAAAAGCTCGCAACGGCAAAACCAAAAAATGCCAAACAAAGGTAAAAACGCTGCAAAATAACGCGTTCGTTGTTTGAGCTTAAAATTCTTTGGATAAATTTCAAAAAGTCATTCATGGTTTAAATTATATCATAACTAAGCTAATATGTCAATCTTTGCTTGAAACACTTGCTTTTTATGAATTCCTGTGATAGAATAGAACAGAACGTAAATAATAAATTTAAGAGAGATTATGGCTAAAA
>JABZJO010000030.1:0-6323 GCA_015257755.1 Candidatus Nanogingivalaceae bacterium | reverse complement strand
CATCAATTTCGAAAGTAATTTCATCAACCCAAGGTCGGTGATAATCTTCAAGCTCAACACCACTCAATTCTTTAAGTTCAGCATAAGAACCAACCACGCGGATTTTGCCACTTTCAGACTTCCAAACTGGCATTGCGGTTGCCCAAAAACGGTCACGCGACAAGTTCCAATCTGGTGCAGCTTCAAGATTCTTTTCGAAACGACCATGCTTCAAGTGTGCTGGGAACCAATTGATATTTTCGTTTTGCTCAAGCATTAATTCTTTTTGACCTTGAATATCAAAGAACCAACTTGGGTGCGCGCGATACATCAATCGGTGACCCGTTCGTGGATTATGTGGGTATTCGTGGCGAATGTAATCAATTTTCCAAACTACACCACGCTCTTTCAAGATTTTAGCAAGCGGTTTGTTAAACTCCCAAACATCTTTTCCGGCAAATTCACCGTTCAAATATTTTCCATATTCATCTAGAACGTGGAAAACTGGAATTCCGTACTCTTTACCAAAGTTGAAGTCTTCTTCACCGTATGCTGGCGCCGAGTGAACAATTCCCGTTCCACTTTCAAGAGAAACATAATCTGCGCCCCAAACTTTATAAGCGTTCTCTTCACCTTCGCCAGAATATTTTGAATCTTCGAAAAGTGGTTCGTAGCTCAAACCAACCAATTCTGAACCATCAATCAAATTAACAATCTCAAAAGGAATCGGTTGCTTTTTCTCATCAACGAAAACTTTTTCGAGCAAATCTTTTGCTAAAATATAGAACTCATCACCAACTTTAACTTTTGCATAGGTAAAATCTGGGTTAATAAATAGACCCATGTTTGCTGGCAAAGTCCAAGGAGTTGTTGTCCAGGCAAGCATTGCAGTTTTATCTTTTGAACCTTCTGCATCTTCGAAATCTTTCAACCAGAATTTTACAAAAACGCTTGGGTCGGTCACAGTTTTATAGGCGTCGTTATCCATTGTAACTTCACTTTTAGAAAGCGGAGTTGCCCATGCTGTGTCATACATCAAAACGCGTTCACCTTCATAAATTTTACCCTTTTCGTAAAGAGTTTTAAACGCCCACCAAACACTTTCCATGAAGTCTTTATCCATTGTTTTGTAGGCATTTTTAAATTCAACCCAACGGCCAATGCGATCAATTGTACTTTCCCAAAGTGCCGCATTCGAAACCATGCTTTCACGCGCAGTTGTGATATATTCGGCGAGCGAAATTTTTTCACCAACTTCATGCCGAGAAGTGATACCGAGCTTTTTCTCAACAAAGTTTTCAGCTGGCAAACCGTGTGTATCCCAACCCCAACGACGTTCAACTCGCTTACCTTTCATTGTTTGATAGCGTGGAACAGCATCTTTTACGATTGAGCTAAGGAGCGTTCCGTGGTGTGGCACGCCAGTAATGAATGGAGGACCGTCATAAAACACAAAAGCGTTATCTTCACTACGGTTTTCAACTGATTGCTCGAAAGTTTTTTCTGCTTTCCAGCGCGCCAAAACATCGGCTTCGTATTCTTTTGCTCGTCTTCTTGAGTTTGCTTGAAATTTCATTATTCCTCCTTTTAAATTAAAAATCACCTCTTTTAGATTCGAGAACCAAGCAATCTCGGCGATACCATCTCGATTCCAAAAGAAGTGATTCTTTTAGCCCTTAATTTTAGCTTTTACGGAGCCTTCCCGCCCAGTTCTAATCAGTTTTCAAAACCTTTCTTCTGGGAGCTTCGCGGTTGATAGCCACTCATTTATCAAAATAAAACGCTTTTATAAGCTTATTTTATCAAAAATTAAAGATATTTTCAAGCTTTTGAGCGTTTTAATTAATGGTGTAATATTGAGATTTTGAATTTAGAATAATTATTGTAATATTTTTAAAAAAATAATAAAAAAGACAAATTCGGCAACCAAAATACAAAAACCGGCAAGACCACTAACCATCAAGCCCGAGAACATTTCTTTGAATTTAAGCTTGCGGCCATTCTTTTTTAAAATATGCCTCATCATAAAATATTTAACGACCGCCAAAAAACCATAACAAACACATAATAGTAATATTAGTGCAATCCATTCTATTATAAACTCTATAGTAGGCCACAAGTCGCTATCAGGAAAAATATAGCGAAAATCGTTATAAGAAGGTCCCCCATTCCAAGCATAATGTAATATCACAAGTATAGAAGCACAAGTCGCTATTGCGTTTATTTTTAAGAAACAATAAAAAACTTCAATGATTAAACCAATGCGGAGAGAATCTAGAAAAGCACCTTTTTTACTATTCTTAAGTTCTTCATCTTCTGATAATTTATTTTTTATACGCTTGTTGGCAAAATAAACATATATTGCAAAAGCAATACCAACTGGAGATATTATCGCTAGTATACCTACTATATTCATAAGCACATTATACTTAATTTTATTTTGTGAGTCAATTATTTTTAGAAAGAATAGTGATACCCAAAACCAGGGCAAATATTAACAAAAAACACGCCAAGTTTTAAACTTAGCGTGCGTAATATGCAATTTCGTCAAAAAGTGGGAGCGGTTTGCCTCGCCACTGTTGCAACAAACGGCCCTCATCTGTAACTACTAAAATTGTTGGATACTCAACTACATCATAAGCTCGCAAGAAAAACTCATTTTTGCCAGAATCAGGGTCCATAACTTCAACTTTTAAGCCCGTTTGCCTTTCGAAATCCTCAATATATTCTCGAACTTCACGGCCATGATCGCTATGATCTTTATAGACTACTACAATTCTCATTTTCACCTCTAACTTTTGCTAAAATATCTTCAAAATCTTCAACCGTTTCAAAACCGTTGAACACGCTCGCAAAACGAATATACGCAACTTTATTCATTTCAAACAGAACTGCCAAAACAGTTTCACCAATCTGATGTGAAGAAACTTTATTTGATTTTTGAAGAAGTTCGTTTTCAACACGATTGATAATTTCTTCAACTTGAAGATCGGAAATAAATTTTCCGATTGAACGAATAATTGAGCTTTTAAGCTTCTCGCGACTAAACTCTTCTCTTCCACCTTGCGACTTGATAACAATAATCCGCGGTTTTTCGATTCGCTCATACGTTGTGAAGCGAGTTCCATCTGGAGCAACTCGGCGACGGCGCACAGATTGGCCGTCAACCGACATTCGACTTTCAAGAACCTTGGTTTCGTCGAGCTTAAATTCCATTAGTCTTCCTTTTTATTGCGTTTTCGGCGGCGCAAAAATGCAGGAACATCGCTTTCGTCTTTTTCTTCGTCTTGAGCCCAAATATTTTTAGTTTCAATATCGCTTGTGAAATCTTCGGCTGAAGATGGTTCTTCTTTTTTAAGTTCCATATCAATTGCGTTAGAAACTTTTTCATCAATTTCTTGAGCATCTGCATGTTCGTCTTCAAGATTGAAAGTTTTCGAAACAACGTTTTCAAGTGATTCAACTGGAGCTGGTTCGCTATAATCACGATCGAAACCAGTTGCTACGACTGTAATGATTAATTCATCTTCAAGATCTGGATTCAAGGTTGCACCAAAGATAATGTTTGCATCTGGAGCAACTGCACCTGTAATGATTTCAGCAGCTTCTTGAATTTCACTCATGCTCATATCATAACCACCAGCAACATTGAACAATACACCTCGAGCACCTTCGATTGAAACTTCAATCATTGGGCTTTCTATAGCTTGTTCAGCAGCTTTTTGTGCTCGGTTATCACCACTCGCACGACCAATTCCCATCAAGGCTGAACCAGCATTACTCATGATTGATTTAACGTCAGCAAAGTCAAGGTTAATCAAACCGTGCTCAGTAATAAGTTCTGAGATACCTTGAACTCCTTGGCGAAGAACATCATCGGCAATTTTGAAAGTCTCAAGAAGAGGAAGATTGCGATCAACAGTTTGAAGAAGCCTATCGTTAGGAATTGTAATTAAAGTATCGACTGCAGCTGCAAGTTTTTCAATTGCCCAGTCGGCATTAGTTTTTCGTTTTGCGCCTTCAAAAGCGAATGGTCGAGTAGCAACACCGATTGTCAAAATACCCATTTCGCGGGCGATTTCGGCCACAACATGACCAGCACCAGAACCAGTTCCACCACCAGCACCAATAGCAATAAACACCATATCTGCGCCTTCAAGAGCCTCGCGGATTTCTTCACGTGACTCAAGAGCAGCACTTTCTCCAACAATAGGGTCAGCACCCGCACCTAAGCCGTTTGTTGTTTCACGACCAAGGTGAATTTTTTTATCAGCTTTTGATTTATACAACGCTTGAGCGTCAGTATTCATTGCAATAAATTCAATGTTATTTAGGCCAACATCTTTCATTCGGTTAACAGCGCTTCCACCTGCACCACCAATTCCTACAACTTTAATTTTTGCAAAAGTTTCAACTTCATTCGGTTTAATTTCTGGCATTTCTTCTCCTTAATTTACTCCCATTATATCACTTTATCGCTTTTTCTTAAAGAATCTTGCGAAAAATCCAAAGCTCTTAGGCTCAAAACTATCTCGATATTCTTCTCTTCTCAAAACCACATTTCTTGCTTCAATTATCAAGCCAACCGCAGCTGAAAACTCTGGTTTATTCACTTCTTGTGAAACAGTTCTTTCAACGCCGTTTTTACCAATTCGAGTTGCTAACTGCAATTGTTTTCTCGCATATTCATCGATTCCCTTAAGGTTTGAACCCGCTCCCGCTAGTACAATTCCGTTTGGTAATTGATTTTCGAAACCTGATTTTTTAAGAACTTTTTTAACTTCTTCGAAAATTTCTTCAAGTCGCGCCTCAATAACTTCTTCGATTTCTCGTGTATTAAAGCTATAATGTTCGCGACCATGTTTCACAACAATATCGCCACTCTCTTCTCTCTCGAAAGCAAAACCATGCTTAATTTTTATTTCTTCGGCGACTTCTGGTGAAACTTTCAAGCAAATTGCAAGGTCGTTGGTAATATTGATTCCACCAAGTGGAATAACTTCTATTAATCGCAACGCGCCGTCTTCATAAACTGCAACTCCAGTAGTTGAGGCACCAAGATCAACAACTGCAACACCGTTTTCTTTTTGGTTATCTGTCAACAATGCTCGAGAAGAAGCCAAAACGCTTGGAACATAAAGTTCTGGGTCAAGGTCTAATCTTGCAGCAGTATTTCTTAAGTTATCTATATTTGAATCTAATGCCGAAATAGCACTACCGTGAACCTCTAAGCGAACACCTTCCATCCCGTAAGGATCAACTAATCCTTCTTGATTGTCGAGATTATAATAGTATGGAATAAATTCCAAAACTCGATGATTTGCTGGGATTTTACCAATTGTGGCAACCTCTTCAACTCGCTGAAGATCTTCTTCATCCACAATGCCATCTGGTGAGTTGATTGCAATCATTCCGTCAGTATTTGTGCTTAAAATATGTGCACCATTGACGCTAAATATAGCACTACTGCTTTCATAGCCAGCCATTCTTTCTGCTTGAAGCAAAGCCTTATCTAAAGCTTGATAAACGCTTTGAGCGTTAGTTATCACCCCTTTTTTCATTCCGTTATTTTCTGCGGAGCCAACACCGATAACATTTGGCATTCCTTCTTTATCAAAGTTCGCAATAATAACACGAACTTTTGAAGTTCCAATATCTACTCCTACCACATTTCGAGAATTCTCATTCATAGTTCCATTATACCGTTAATGCTAATTTTTATCAAGTACGAAAATAGCAAATAAGAAAAAAACACCCCTCGCAGTGATTAGGTGTTCTTTTGGAAAATAATTTCTGGTGCTGGGAGAAAGATTCGAACTTTCGAAGGCATCTGCCGACAGATTTACAGTCTGTTGTGTTTGACCGCTTCACTATCCCAGCATTCAACTCTTGTATTAAAAAATACTTGGAGCCACCTTTCGGATTCGAACCGAAGGCCTGCTGTTTACAAAACAGCTGCTCTAACCAGCTGAGCTAAGGTGGCATATCACCAAGTACGTTTCTAATTATACACGAGCCTTTTCAAAAATGCAAGTACTTTTTTGATTTATTTTTTCAAAATTTCTATTGTTGAATCTACAATCTGGAAATCTGGCAAAAAACTCGAAATTTTTCTTCGAATTTCTACATTTTTCGAAAAATCATTCACGATAATCTGCACAGTAAAAACATGTTCTTCCCCGTCAAGACTCCAAAAATGTATATTCTTGATAGATATAACACCATCAATTGCTAAGATATTCTTCTTAATATTATTTAAATCTCTTACATTAGGCGCTCGCTGAAGCAAAATCTTTAAAGCGCCCCAAGTATTCATAATCGCACCGCAAGAGATAAACAGCAAA
>JABZJO010000029.1:0-6397 GCA_015257755.1 Candidatus Nanogingivalaceae bacterium | reverse complement strand
GATTTGTATCCTCCTTCTATCCTCAAAAAAAGATACAGAAAAAACTTTGCGAATATACCAATTTTTGATTTCTTGATTTTGGAAAGCTTTTATCGCTTCTTTTAAATTGTTCTTGTTCAACCTAAAAAAGAAACTTTTTCTTCCAAAAACTCCCATTGGTTTATAAAGTTCGATTTCTAAAAACAAAAAATCGAAATTTTTCTCATTCGACAATAACCTTGCTTTTTCTGGATTTTTAACTCGGCGAGTATAGAAAATAGCGTTTAAAGCTAAAAATGAGTTTGTTAAGCCAAATCTGTTTAAAAGTTCTTTCGAATTCATAATATCACCCCTTTCGAAAAGTGTTACTATTTTAGCACGGTATTGATTTTTAAGCAAATTTACAGTAAAATAGACTTAAGCGAAATAGTTTAAGAGGGGATAGTAATGAGAGTAAAAAATCATAGGATATTAACGCCTGCAGTTGCTGTGGCTGTTTTAGTTTTTGGTGTCGGGTATTATGGAGTGCAGTTAGCTAATAAACAGAATATATTTTCGAAAGCATTAGCTTATACTTCGGCAGTCAACCCAGTTGACCCAAGTACCGTGCCAGATAGTTACGAGATTAAATTTACGGATAATAATTTTAAGCGTGCATTAAATTCAGTTTTAATGAAAACTGACACTTCCCGAAATCTCGATAGTCCAATTACGGTGGGCGCTGCTAAAAAAATGACTTCATTTTGGCCAGATGCAGCTTATCGTAATTTCGAAAATCTTGAAGGAATTCAATATTTTACAAACCTTGAAGTGATTCACGTCTCTGGAATGAGTAGTTTGAAAGATATTTCTGCAGCTGAAACATTAACTAAAATTAAAACGGCTTATTTAAGTTCATCAAATATTTCAGATATGTCGGCTGTAAAAAATTGGAAGCAAGTTGGATTGCTTTGGATTCACGATAATCCTATCACTGATTTTTCATTCCTTAAGGAACTTCCACATGCCTCAGTCTGGGGTGTTCGATCAAATGCGAAAATTAAAGTGCAAAAGTCGCAAAAAGTTTTCAAAAATCCATTCATCAACTTCGATGGAACAACTATGCCAATTGAAGAAAACGAAAACTTCATTAATACTGATGCCGATGGAAATCCTAAACAAGATGGTGGGTATATTAAGATTATTAAACCTGTTTTAAAAGGTAATTATAATTTTGAAGTTCACGAAAAAAATAATACACTACCGAGTGGAAATAAATTTAATTTGAATTTCAGTAAATCCACAATTACAGTTGAGGGAATTGATGTAAATTCTACCGAAAAACCAGTAATTAAATTTGAAGACACTCCACTCACAGAAACTACAACATTAATTTTTGATAAAACCTCTACAAAATTAACAAAATCAGTTTTGGACAATCTTAAAGAGAGTTTGCGAACCGAACTTTCAAAAACATCAGGTTATTACGCAACAAGTGACACATCTAGAGTTGTCCTATTCGGGAATGATGCCGACGAAGTTTTAAATAATCAAGAGAATCAGCTAAAAGGTGATTTCATCATAACTTCAACCGCAATCAACGAATACGGAAATTCAACTACTGTTAAATTCCACCTTATTTTTGGAACAATCTCACGCGATCCAGTTAAGGATGCACTCAAGAATTTAGATAATCAGCCAGATTATATTAAAAATGATGTATTGGAAAGTTTAATTGATGACGCAAAACAGTTAATCAATAAACCTTTAACTACAGAAGAAGAAATAAAAA
The DNA here is from genome assembly GCA_015257755.1 of Candidatus Nanogingivalaceae bacterium. GTDB lineage: Bacteria > Patescibacteriota > Saccharimonadia > Saccharimonadales > Saccharimonadaceae > Nanogingivalis. The sequence continues at coordinate 4,647 of JABZJO010000029.1, read as the reverse complement.
CTGCAGCCGACAACTTAAATAATAAGATTAAAGAGTTGCTTAATAAAGAAGCTGAAAATCAGAAAAAAGCGGAAGACTCCCTAGAGGAGATCGAAAAAAATCTTAACGATAAGAAGCTTGAAAATATTGATTCAGAGATTACTAATGCCGAAAATTTGATTTCGAAAGTTAAAGATGAACATAAACGCAAAGAATTAACCGAAAAACTTCAAAAGATTAAAGAGCTCATTAATGCTAAAAAAGCAGAAATTGAAGCTAGTAATTCTAAGCCAGCGGAAAATAAGCCGGCAGAAGAAAAACATGATCCCAAAACTAAAGACCAGCGTATTAATTCGCCAGAAACAGGGTTCTTGCGAGAAGACAAGAAAAAACAAGATGAACAGAATAACATTCTAGTCCTTACTGTTTTAATTTCAGCTACCGTTACTCCAGCGATTGCACTTATCCTTAAAAGGAATAAGAAAAATCCAAAAAAATAAAACGGTAGAAAAAACTATATTGCTATTTTTTCTTAATAAAGAATAGCAATATAGTGGAGCAAATACTAGAGATTAATGGAGATTTTTATGGCTTTTTTAAGCTACGATAAAGATAAAAAATTAGAGTTTAACTATAAAAAAGCGTGTGGATTGTGGCTAATTGTGGTAGCGGCGATTATTTTAATAGCTACCTTGGTTGGAGGAAAGCAAATAATAAACATGCAAGTGTTCAGCATTGGCTACGTTATTAGCTTTTTCTCGATCAACATGAATAAAAAAGTGCTGGATAAACTATCCGATGGCCCTTCGAGCGAATTTCAAAAGAAAGTGTCATCGTATGCTGTTATTTTACTAATTGTCTTAATGGTTTTGCTAGGTGGCCCATTTTTTGCGACTGAAAATTGGAGATTAATTTGGCTAGGGGCGCTGATGGCAACCGCACTACATTTCTTACCTTATTATTTTGTGCATGGAAAGTCAATGATATACCTGGGTCTTATCTGCGCCATTAATGTTTTCGTAGGGTATGTTTATGTCGACGTTCCACTAGAGGTAATTGCATATATTGATGCGGCAATTAAGTTCGTATTTGGAATATATTTATTATTTTTCTCAAAACCATCAAAACAGAGATAGTGCATGGCTTATAGTCGACCACTGTAAGATTTATTTGAGACGTATAAAAAATTAATAAAAAATAAAAGAGGTATTATGTCTATTTCGTTTACTTATTGTGGAGTTGCATGTGGAGTCCTTTCTATCAATAGCAAGGTAAAACGCTGGTTCAAACCGACGGCATTTTATGTGATGTGCTGGGTTCGAACCGACTAACGCTCGCTTCACAGGCGAGTGGCGCACCATATTGCCATACGTCACCATAATGATGTAGTTGATGAGTGCCGCGCCGTGTTCGTTTGCTATATCAAACTTAAAACCTCTTGTTGTAAAGTACATTTGCACAATAAGAAAATCCGCGAAGATAAACGATCCGAATGTACCAGATCGTGAATTCAAAAACGTGTTGGTTAAAAGGTTCTCCAACATAAGGAATGCTAGATGCGTTAAAAGCATTCAGTTTTGTCAAAGAAAAGACGTTAAAACTCAAGTCGTGTTGTAAAGCACACAGATTGCGATGGTCCCAATGCATACTGCTTTAGCCCGTCAGCTAAAGGGTCCCTGTATAAAACCATTTGGATCATTTGGAGAATGACACTAAAGAACTCCCATTACCAAATCGGTGCGCAAGATGCGGTAGAGGTCTAGCCCACCTTAGATAAACGGGCAACTTAATAGGGTATAGCCAAGCGGTAAGGCAAGGGACTTTGATTCCCTCATGCGTTGGTTCGAATCCAGCTACCCTAGTAACTAAAAAGAAATTCTTAAAAGGATGGAAACATGAAAGCTCGCAAAAAACCAATCGAAGTCTTTGCCATAAAATACGACAACAATATCATTTTGGAAGAATTTTTAAAACTTCTAAGAACCAATAAAAAAGAACCCGTTCGGTATGATGAATCAGATGGAACAATTTACATTATCAAAGAACGAGGCGAGATTGCTTTGCCGAAAGGCAATTGGGTCATCCGTGAAGACAATACCGACGGTTGTTTTTGGTCGATAGACCCGGATATCTTTTTACAAACATACCATCGAGTAAAAGGAACTGTAAATACATTTGTAAAAAAGGTATATGATGTAGATTTTGTTAAAATTGATACAAACGATACTAAAAATGTTATTGAAGTCCTTGATTTCTTAGGATACAAAATTGCCACTCCTTTAGAAGAACTACAACGAGATGAACTAGTGGAATCTGTAAAACAACAGGGATTTCTTGAAATAAACACCCTAGAGGGTACTGAACGTTTATTCTCAGGAGAAGTTGTAGTAAAAGGTATTAAGGGCGAGTTCTATCCTGTATCTTACGATAATTTTATTAAAGTTTATGATATTTTAGAATAAACTGTCAAACATAAATAAACAAAAGGAATACGGTTGACCCAGTCTAATTATGAAGAACTTGATTTTATTAAGTACTTTATCAATACCCATTGAATTTACAATGGATTTGAAAATGCTAAACCAAATGAATGACCTCCTTCAACCTAAAAATATTTATCCAATTCATATTGAAGACTATAGTCATTACAATACGACAAATAAAGAGGTCGAAGCTGCAGGCTATAGGGTTTTAGCTATAGGGGAGACTATTAATCTATAGTTAATTGCTTACTTTTAACTATCAATATATCTCTTTCACTATTGCAATTAAAAACTACACTAGTTATTTTTAGTGTAGTTTTTAAATCTATAATTATTTTGATTTGAAGTAATCGATTTCTTTAATTACATCTAGCAAAGCGTTCGCACGTTTAGTTTCATCTTCGATCGCACGAGCAGCGTTATAAGCTGGTTCGATCAAAGTGTCATCATCACTTGAACGAAGAAGTAGAAGATAAATATCAAATTTTTCTTCGTTTGTAACTGTTAATTTATCAACCAATGGGCGCAAATCTTCTAGCGCATGGCTTTTAATTCCATCTAGATCTAAACCAGCAAAACTTGTCACAGGTACAGTTTGTTCAACTGGTTGCTCAATTGTTTGTTCAATTGGCTGTCCTGGTTGAATATCTTCTTGTGCATCTGGCATTTGTTCAAGACCTTCATACTGTAATCCGTCGTTTGTCGTATCGTCATTTGTATTATCGTTACTATTCGAAGCATTAACACCAGAAAGAATCTTAGCGAGCTCTGGGTCGTCGCTAACTGGCATCTTGCTTGATTGACTCATATCAATTTCCATAACCCACCTTTTCTTAATTGACTTTACTTTTTATTAGTTATATTGTATCATAGAATTAAAGCATAATCAAGATTATTTTTCGAAAGGGCGGAAATGTTAGATAATTTTAATATATTGGTTCAGCGCGACCCGCAAAATGCGCTTTTAGTCGCCAGTGAACAGTGGAAGCAAACGCTTTTTCAAGCAGAAGTTATCTCTCCCGAGAATGACGGGAGGGAAATTAAGAATATCGTAATTGCCGGAATGGGTGGTTCAGCATTGGCTGGACTGATTGTTAAAAAATGGCTCGAAAACGATATAACTTTACCAATTGAGGTTGTTCGAAATTACATTTTGCCAAAAAATGTTTCGAAAAATACACTTGTGATTATTAGTTCTTACTCAGGAAACACAGAGGAAACAGTTTCAGCATTACACCAAGCCATTGAAATTGGCGCACAAATTGCAACTATTTCTTCTCATGGTAAAATTGAAGAAATTGCTCGAAGCCGTGATATTGCTCATGTTAAGTTACCAGCAGGTTTGCAACCTCGAATGGCTGTAATTTATAATTTCCGCGCTCTAACAAAAATTTTAGTAAATTTCGGAATCATCTCGAATGAAAAGCACGAAGAAGTTGAACATTATGCCGACTTTTTACGAAAAGAAAGTGAATCTTGGGTAGCAAATATCCCAACCGAAAGAAACTACGCTAAACAATTAGCGCTTTATTCAGCGGGGCGAAGTGCGGTATTTTTGAGTTCAAATGAATTTTCACCACTAGCTTACAAATGGAAGATTTCTTGGAACGAAAACGCTAAGAATGTTAGCTTTTATAACGAATATCCAGAATTCAATCATAATGAATTTATTGGTTGGAGCTCGCACCCAGTTGAAAAACTCTTTGCAATTTTTAATCTTCGAAGTGATTTAGACCATCCACGAGTGCAAAAGCGTTTCGAAATTTCAGATAGGCTTTTAAGCGGAAAACGCCCAGCCGCACGCAATATCGAGCTTAAAGGTTTAACTTATCTTGAACAAATTTTCTGGGGTTCGATTTTAGCAGATTTTGTCAGTATTTATCTTGCAATTTTGAATAATGTTAACCCAACACCCGTGGAGTTAATTGAAAAACTAAAGATTGAATTAGTAAAATAATTTTTAAAAACCACCATTAAGTTTCAAATAGTGGGAAAATATGAAAAAGCCCGACTAAATGCAGGACTAGAAGAAATTGTTAGTTTATTGAGAGAATATGAATTAACAGAAACAGATAAAATAAAATTATTAAAACCTTAAAGGATTTATTACACAAATAAATCAAAATAATATGGTAGTTGGAGAGCACAAAGTGAATAATATCCGGGAACAAAAAAAGCAAGATAA
>JABZJO010000028.1:0-6755 GCA_015257755.1 Candidatus Nanogingivalaceae bacterium | reverse complement strand
CCCGCAAGCTGCATTCGCCAATCAATATCAACATCCTCATTATAAGCAAAGAAGGCTTCATCAAAAAAACCAATCGTTTTAAAAACTTTCGTTCGGTAAAGTGTTGCTCCACCAGTTCCACCAAAAACTAATCCACTTTTAGGTGCGTTTTTCTTTGGTTCACCTTCATTGCGAAGCATTGGGATTCCCCAAGTTGAATAAACGTCACCCGCATCATCAATAAATTTACCAGTTTTATCTAGCATTAAACTAGTTACTGCACCAATTTCAGGAGATTTTTCAAGCGGTTTTAATAGATTTTCAAGCCATTCAGGCTCAGCATTCGCATCATTATTGAGTAAAACTACATTTTCGAAATTATTCTTAATTGCCCATTTGATTCCAATATTTACACCACCTGTAAAACCAGTATTTTTCTTCTCTTTATGAAAATGAAGATTTGGCATTTTAATTTTCGAAAGCTCTTTAACAGATTCGTCTTTTGAACCATTATCAATTAAATAAATCTCAAAATCTTGAACAGTTTGTTTCGAAAGAGCTGCAAGACATTTTTGAGTATCTCGCCAACCATTAAAATTCAAAATTACAATTGCAGTCTTATTATTTCGCATTTTTATACCTCTTAATAACCATAAATAACCCACAAGCTAAAAAGCTTAATCCGCTCACAATCGAACCAATTTTCGTCGCTGGACTTATACCATAATAAACTTCCAAGGCCCCATTTTGTCCTGGATTAAGTTTAACCGAAACCATTCGATTTTTACTCGAATAACTAGTTTTTACAGGTTTACCATTAAGTACAGCCTTAAAGCCTGGATAATAAAACATTGGGAGCTCAATTTCGGCACCATTTTTATTTTCCGAAACCGCTAAACGCATTCTCGAACCTTTTTTCTCAAATCCAGAGATTTTTGCCGAACCGGAGATTACATCAGCTTTTTGCCCCTTTTCAGAAATAGTTTTCTTAACATATCCAGCAGCAGTTGCAGAAATATCCTTTACATTCTCAACTTTTGGAAATATCGGTTGATATTCTCCCATTGCGATACTGATACCGTCAACTAAATTATAATCAACTCCAACATTCATCGGTAAAGAAACCTTCCCCGGCTCAATTGCGCTTGTTGTGATATGGATATATGAAATCGATGCAATTGCGGCGGCAATCATTATCTCACGCTTATTTTTGAGCTTTTCACCAATAAAATACCCTGCCACAAAAGGCAAAAGAACAGATTGAATGATTAACATCCGCTGGCTAAATTGCAACATGCTATGAAAATTTTGAACTGCCGGGATAAACGCAAAGATTCTTGTTGAAAAAAGCACAAAAATTGCCGAAATTATAATTGACATCATTGAGAAACGGCGATAATTTGTATTTTTTATATCTTTTCGAAAAACCAAAAAGCCAATAGTTAGAACCAACAATACTGGACTTAAACCAAATACAACTGAAGCATGTCCAGCCGGTGGACGGAACATATTAGTTGGCAACCAGGCATCAGCTGGGGTAACTTGCGACCCATTCACATAAAACCATTTCTGAAAATCAGGATTGAAAATATTGTAAATTCCTACTTCTCGAGCCTCAAAAAACGGCAAAATAAAAATTGCGGAAAATCCAACAGCCAAAATTCCAGCCAAAATTAGCGAAAATAGAATTTTTGGCTTCGAAAATACCTTTCGAATATTGAAAACCACAAAAAGTGCTGCCATCGCTGCGATTAAAACGGCGGTCAAATTATGATTCATAATAATTCCGAAAGCAGAAAACGCAAGCATAAAAATACGCTTAAAATCAGTTTTACTCTCAAAAATAATCTGATAAATTGCTAGAATTATAAACGGAATGAATGCAAACGCTAAATATTCGCTAAACGAGCCGCGCGTAAGTAATTCGCCAACGTGAAACGGTTCTAGCGTGAAAATTAGCGCCGTGAAAAATCCAGCTTTTTCACTTTTAAAAATCTTTTTCGAGGCGTAATACGCGCCAAAAGTTGTTGCGATTGTTGCAACCAGCATTAAAAACATTAAAGATATTTGCAAATTTGATGTAATTTTAAAGACAATCAAAACTAACCAACTTAACATTGGGCCGTAAAACAAATTTGGCGCTTGGCCAAAGCCTTGAAGCTGATCAGCGTCAAGCTGGAGAAACTTTTGCCCATCATCAAAGGCAGAAATTGAAGTCGCAAATCTATATAGATGATAATTACCATCGTGGGTTTTTATTAAATTACCTGGTCCCACATACATAAATGAGACCAGTATTAAATCAACAATGATTAAAGTTAAGAAAAATGGATTTGAGAAAAACGATTTTAAGTTTTTCCACACTTTTCTCGAGCCACTCAAAATATTTTTTGTAGATTTTTTTGAGATTTTTCTAGCATTAATTTTCATTCAAAACCTTCTTAATCTCGTCAATTACAAAATATTCAGAATGCGTAGCCTTTTCAGCAATTTCTTCTGACACTTTTGACATTTTAGCGAGCTTATCGTTTGAAGTTTTTTCTAGATTTAGACTTTCTTCTATTGCATCACAAAGTGTTTGATAATCATCGTTTCGAACAGCCCAACCATTACCGCCATCGATTAGTTGTTCCTCTTGACCATAACAATCATTTCGAATAATCGGATGACCAAATGCCATACCTTCATAAACAAAAATTCCCATTGACTCATGATAAGAGTAGCAAATTGTCATATTAGCTTCTTCTACAAAATCTAGAACTTTGGCTCGTGGAATTTGCCCTACAATTTCACATTTTCCATCTAAGCCCTTGGCAGAAACTTCCATTTGTTTTTTAATGTATCCAGCTTCATCAACACCAATGAATTTCAAACTAAAATCACGATATATTTTAGGATTTTTCTTATAGAAATTATTATAGAAATTCAAGAATGCATAAAGAATTGGCAACTGCCCTTTTCGACCATCAGAAACCGCTCCAGTAACGACGAAGTCAAGTTTTTCGAAGTCTTCAGGATCTTTAACTGCAAATCGATCACTCGGAAAATCAAATCTAAAGTTCATAACTTCCGTATTTTTATCTGTTCCGAAGAATTCTTTATAAGCTTCCGCACTACCTTTCGATACGGCATAAAGTTTAGCTTTATTGCTTTCAAGAAGTTTAACAAATTCATCCCTTGTATCCAAATCTACAAATCTTTCAGGAGTAGCTTCATGGCCATACCAATAAAAAGTATCAAGGGTATTGTTTTTAGCAGCCTGAATTGTTGAATGTGTAACAGACCTAGAAAGTCCAAAACTATTCAGAATAACTATATCACCTTTATTGTAGTTTAGCCAAAGGTTTCTATCTGTGTAAATTTCAACTTCGATACCAGCCTTCTTTAATTCTCGAACGTTTTCAATCTTAATCGGCGTAAAAGCGATAAATTTTAATTTTCGTCCAAGATTTTTAACCTGTTTTTGAATATCGAAAGCCAAATCCATCGCTACAAATGGAGCACCCGTATTATCAAGTTGGTGAGATACAATAATTATCTTTGGTCTTTTATCGATATTAGAAACTGTTTTTCTCTTGATTTTTCGGACAACTTTATCTGTTGCTATTTTATATGTTGCTGCGAATCCGTTGTTTTTGTAATATCGTAGAGCTTTACCTGTGATTCGTCGTGCTTTATTTTTAGCTCGAACAATTCTGCTTCCACCCGCATTTTGAAGCACTGGCGAATTCAGAATTTCAACTTCCTTCAAAAGCCCCGCATCAGCAGGTTTATAACCTTCAAAAATTAACTTACTTAAATTTTCAGTAACTTTATCCCAATAAAATAGTTTTCTAACTTTCGAAAGATTTGCTGAAACTTGTTTGAGCGTTTCTTTATCTTTCGAAATTTTAATAATCTCTTTTTCGATAGTTTTTGCATCAAGATCCGGTAGAATATATACGGCATTATTTGCTTCTAAAATATCGCTCATTGGATCACCGCCATTTGTAACGATTGGTAGGTCAGCCCAAACATAATCAACCAACCGCGTTCTCCAGGCGAGCGTATTTTCCACGCCAATATTATTGATTAACACCACAGCATCACTTCCAAGATACCATTCAGCCCTATCTTCGAACTTAACCCAGTCAGTGATATGAACGATTTCATCCATATTATTATTTTTAATATAGTCCATAACCTCTTCATATCTTTTTATGAAATCTGGATGCTGGTTAAATGGATTTTTAACTCCAACCATGATTAATTCAATCGGCGTTGTTTGATTGGCATTTTTAACAGCCTCGAGCAAATTAGTGAGATCGAACCAAGGATAGATTCCACCAAACCATAGCAATTTGAAAGCTTTTTTATTCTTAACAAGTTTTGACACTGGATCATGTTTAGCTACTGCTTTTTCTCGATAAATACCATAAGGAACAATCTGAATTAGATCTTCATCACCATAAGTTATTGGATTTATTCGTCCAACTTGCGCCATAACACCTGTGTAGAATTTCTTTTGAGCTTCATTTGCGCACAACAAAATGTCACCTCTTCTTAAGGCTTTTGTCCAAATCTTATTTTCGAAATTAAACGCATCGTATTCGCGATCAAGATTATCTGAATTTCGTGCAGACATCTCAATATGAATAGGAACATATCCATCTAATATTAATTGCTGATCTTGACGTATATTATCAACAACTGTTTGCGTTATATCCCCTGCATTATAACTAACAAGAACCGAATCAAATTCTTGGATTTTCTCCGCTAACGTTGATATTTCCCAAGTAGAGATTTTAATACCGTTTAATTCATCCGTAAAATTATCTTGCTTAAAAACTTGATTATATGAAACTTCAACTTCATACTTATCTTTTGAATTACTTTGCAGACCATTTGCCAACCCCCAAGCTCTCAATCCACCACCCTCAACATTTTTAATTTCTGGTGCTGGAACTGGACCATTTGAAATGATTAAAATTTTTTTCATTATTTCTCCCTACTACTATTTTTATAAATAATCTTATGTAAACCAAACCACTTTCGGTTTTCTAGTTGTTCAACATTATTCTCTAAATTTTTTACATTATTTTCATGATGTTTGATGATTAACCCTTGCTCATCTATAAACTTCTGCCTGTCATTTAATAACTTATTTCGCTCCAAAATCGAAATCTCTTTTTCCGCAAGATAATTCTCGAGTGAGGTTTGTTTTTCTAAAAGCTCCTTAGTCGCTTGCAAAAAATTAACTTTATCTTGATATTTTTGTAAAAATTTTATCTGTGTTTGGAGTAATCGTTGGTTTCTTTCTTGAATTTTCGAAAGATCTTCTGGATGGGAATCTGAGCCTACAGCAAATCTATAAGCTACCATTGACTCTTCTATTGTTGAAAGCTTAGTCTTAACAAATAATTCTAGCTGTATGTCAAATGTATCATCAGGAGTTTTAGCATCAAGTGTGTTATTTATTTCCTTCATCAGTTCAGTATCAACTAACCATGTTGAAGCATTTGTGAAACCTTTAGAAATTAACATCTCGGTAAAATCTTCAGGCATTTTTACAAATTTTTCAGCAAAAGACTTTTCAAAAAGAATTTCGCCTTTCTCGTTCTCTGTTCGAAAATCAGTATTACACCATTTTGAATCTTTATCACTTTCGAGAAGATCAACTTGTTTTTGTAGCTTATCTTTTTTAATCCAATAATCATCACCGTCGCACCGAGCTATATATTTGCCTCGAGCCTTATTACATATTTTTTTCCAAGTTTTCGCAATCCCTAGATTTTTTTCATTTTCGAAGAAACGAATCTTCTCAGGATTTTCATTTGCAAATTTTCGAATAATTTTAGACGATGCATCGGTGGAAGCGTCGTCAATAATTAAAATCTCAAACTCAAAACTAGTTTCCTGCATTAAAAAGCTCTCAATTGCTTGTGCAATCCACTTTTCTTTATTGAAACTCGTACAAACTACAGAAACTAACGGATTTTTCATTTACTATTTTTCTCCTCAATAGATGTTTCAATTGTTTAAACTAATATCTTAAAAGATAACTCCCGTTCTCAAGATTGATCTTATTTGATCCTTTCAACCTTAAAAACTTCACTATTGAGCAATGCATAATCTGAAATTTCTTTTTTGTTTGAAAGCTTAAAAATTAAGGAATTTTCATCATTCGTAAAGCCAATTAAGTTTTCATTACCACTCAACTTTTTATTGGCATCTCGAATTGAAGCAGTAAGCTTAAACTCACTACTGTTAAATAATTCCATTGGAATTGAAAACCTCACCTTTTGGTCACCACGATCAACATAAACCTGGCTTGAATCATAGACAATTCCACCACGGGTTTGATCAAACATAGCCACTGCAAGGAAGATTTTTTTCTTACCTATGTAATTATACTCTACTTCAAATTCAAAATTCTCTTTATTTGATACAACTTTTTTACTAATTGCGTTAATCTTTAATTTGGTCAACTCATCATTCAAACCAAGAACCTCTTGAGTTTCGGGCTCTTTCTTTCCGAGTTTTTCAAGATTTAATTGGGTGTAAGCTTCAACAACTTCATCGATACTTCCAAGAGAAGCAACTTCACCTTGGTTAATCATAATAGCCTTATTACAATATCTACGCACAGAAGACATAGAGTGCGTCACAAGAATGACAGTTTTAGTCTTATCTTTTTTAATTTTTGAGAAGAAATCATCACATTTTCGTTGGAAAGCTTCATCACCAACCGCCAAAACTTCATCCAAAACTAGGATATCACCCTGAGCTTTAATTGC
>JABZJO010000027.1:0-6935 GCA_015257755.1 Candidatus Nanogingivalaceae bacterium | reverse complement strand
TTAATGTCTAATAACTTTCATCAAGACCTAGGTGCTCACGAATTTTTTCGATTACATCAGAAATCACAACTTGAGATTTCACAAGATAATCATCAACGCCCAGTTCTTCAGCACGTTTCCTGTCGCTCTCTTGACTTAAGGCGGTAAGCATAATAATTTGAAGATTCATTGTTTCTGGTGTATTTCGTAAAATATCCAAAACATCAAAACCAGATATTTTCGGCATCATCGCATCGAGCAAAATTAAATCTGGACGATATTTAAGGGCAGCCGTTAGAGCCTGCTCGCCATCATGAACCTCAATGACTTCAAAATCTTCCATCTCAAGTCGAGCACGATAAATACTTGCCAACACTTCATCATCTTCAACTAGTAAAATTTTCTTCTTAATTTGCATACCAACTCCTTATTTTAACAAATCTAGTGCTTTATTTTTCTGGACATCATTTAACAAATAACTTTGATTTTCTGGGGCCTTAACCTCAACATCTGGTGAAATTCCATTATTTGAAATATTTTCTCCATTTGGTGTGTACCATTTTGCAATAGTAACCTTTAGTAAAGCTCCTCCAGACATATCAACCGTAGTCTGAACACTTCCCTTTCCGTAAGATTTTTCACCGACAATCGTTGCTGCTTTATTCTCTTTTAGTGCTCCTGCCACAATTTCGCTAGCACTTGCAGACGTTCCGTCAAGAAGAATAACAGTTTTCATCCCTTTTAACGGATTATTGCCTGTTGCTCGAATTTCTTCGATAGTTTTTGAACCTGTTTTTTCGCTAACAATTAACGCATTTTTTTCAAGCCATAAACTTGCAACAGTTTTTGCAGCTTGAACGTAGCCGCCACCATTTCCACGCAAGTCTAGAATAACCTTCGAAAATCCTTCATTTTTAATTTCTTCGGCATATTTTTTAGCTAAGGCACCCGTTTCACTATCGAACCGGTAAATTGAAAGAATTGCAACATCTCCATTTTTCGAAAGCTCCACACTTGGATTTTCGATTTTTGCTCGAGTTACCGAGAATTCTTTTATATCCTGACCTCTTAATACGCTAATTTTAACAGTAGTACCAGCCTCGCCTCGGATTTTTGAGCTAACTTCTGCTGTGCTCTTTTTAGAGACGTCCTCGTCGTTAACTTTTAAAATTATATCTCCTGGTAAAATTCCTGCACTCTGAGCGGAGTTTTTTGCTAAAACGCGCACCACTTTAACAACTTGACCATCTTTTGCAAGCTCTACCCCAATTCCAGCGCCAACATCACCACTTAAGCTTTTATTGAATTCTTCGGCCTCTTTTGCTGTCATATATTCTGTATATTTATCTCCAGCGGCCTCAACTAAACCCTTTGAAGCACCCTCTGTTAACTTTTGTTGATCTAATTTACCATCAAAGTTTGAAGCTAATTGATTATATGTTTTTTCAACTGCCGAAAGATCAAGTTTCTCAACTCTCTTCATTCCGAAAACCGGTGCAATTAAATTTTTAATATCATCTATTCGTGAACCGCCAGCAAATCCCAAAACCAACATAAACGTCGAAACAATGATAAGCGTTGAGCGTTCAACTTTTTTACCTCTATCCATAAAACCCATTATATCACAAAAGCACAAGCATAACAAAAAATAAATTATATTGCAAAAGAAATTTTAGACAAAATAAAAGACCCATCTTTTGGGTCTTGAAGACTTGCTAAAAGTTATTTCTACTTAGATATTCTTTTTCCCAGGCGATTGCCTTTTCTTGAACTTTGAGCTCATATGAAGTTCTTTTTTCTAACTTAATATTTCTAATTTCTTTCCGCGCTTCTTGGTAAAATTTCAGTTGTTCAATTGCTGGATAAAGTGCATCAGCTATTATTCGTATTAATTCCCTATTATCTTCTATTAATCTTCTATTAAATTCAGCAAGAGTTATAGTATTTTTTTCTGACATTTTAAAGTCCCTCCTGATATATGCTAAAAATTGCAAAAAATAGTTTTTAGAAAATCAATCTTTTGAAATATTGGCTAACTGTCTTCTATATGTGCTTGTTCATGAACACGGTTCATATTGTTCACGAACAACTCTCATATTATAACTTAACTATTCAACAGTTGCAATAATGGAAGCATGTGATCGCATTTAGAAACATTTACAGTTTAATATTTAATGCTCTAAAATAATCCGAATTTACACTGTTTTTGTGATATATATTATTTTTATTTCTTCAAAAGATTTCGCAATATAAGCTCAGGATTTTCTAAAGTAAGCTTAGTAATTTGATAGCTTTCAGAATCGTGATAATCAATTTCTTGAATAGATTCACTAAAATTGTATATTTTTGAATTTGGTAAAGCTGTAATAATAGGGGAATGAGTAGCTATGATGAATTGAGCTCCGCTTTGCGTTAGTTCATATATTTTTGCCATAAAGGCTAATTGATTTTGTGGCGAAAGAGCAGCTTCTGGTTCGTCTAAGATATATAATCCATTAGGTTTAAATTTATTTAAAACCAGACCTAAGAATGCCTGACCGTGAGAGCGTTCGTGGGGGATTCCGCCGTAAGAATCTAATTTATAGCCCATAGCAATCTCTCTACTGTATATATCTTCCAGATAAGTAGCTACATTATAAAAACTTTCAGCCCTCAAGAAAAATCCATCCCGTGGTCGCTTAGCTCCTCTAACAATCTGAATATATTCACTAAGGTTTGAATGAGTTTCTTTAGTTGCAAAATTAAAATTAACAGTTCCACCCTCAGGATTAAACCCTAAAGAAACTGCAATACCTTCAAGTAAAGTTGATTTACCACTCCCATTTTCGCCCATAAAAAAGGTAATAGGCGAAGACAAATTTAAAGAATCAATGGAATTTATTGATGGAATTTCAGAGTAATATTTGCCTTTAGGTATAGGTTTTATCCTTATTTCTTTGATAAAAGTATCTATTGTTTCCCCTTTCATTTTTTCATTATATCATTTATCTTTTGATATATAAAGTAAAACTTTAAGCAAAAAGCACCAGCTTAGTGAAAATTTAAAATGACCTAATTATATACAAACCAACTAATATAAAACTCAATCGCACTATTCAGTAATATTTACCGTAAGTTTATTAAAAAAACTAAACAATAAAAAAGCGAGTCAGATAAACTGGCTCGCTTAAGTATTAGTCAAAATATACATATGTGTCGTAAGTGCTTGCTGGAACGGTCATTGTTGAGAATTGTCCCCATTTACCGTTAACAAGATAGTTGTATTGAGAAATTGTAACCATATTTCCGTTAACAGATTCAACCCAGACAATATGGCCATATTGACCACCAGTCATAACACCGAACGAACCTGCCTTTGGCGTGCTTCCTGTTCGGAATCCAGCATTACGTGCGCTAGCTGGGACATTCTTAGCATTTCCCCAATATGCGGCGCTAATACCTTTTGTTGCGCGCAACTTCCAGGCGGCATAACTCACACACTGACGACAACCATAACCATAACCATCACCGCCATTTCCATCTGCGCCACCATGACTTACGGCGTTACCGTCAACATAACAGTTTGCGTCATTCCAAGGGTAGCTACTTGTTCCAGCGATAGCTTGCGGAATCGCACCACCACCAGCAGCACGAGCAGCACGCAAAATTTGTGCCTGAATCATATCTTGCTGCTGCTTTTGAAGTTCTGCTTTTTGTGAAGAACGTTCGCTAGCATATTTAGTATATTCAGCTTCATCATTCTTAGTTTTAGCAATCAAATCATTCTGTTGACGAATCTTTTCCTGCAACGCAGACTCCGCTTGTTTTTGATTAGTTAACGCAACTTTGGTTTCATCACGTTGTTTCTCAAGTTCTGCTTTCGCCCGCTTAATGCTGTCAACCTTTTCAACCAATTGATTCTTAACCGCACTCTGGTACTCGAAGTTATCAAGTGCTTTCGAAAGATTGCTACTTCCAGCAATTCGTTCAATAGGCGTTATATCGTCATCAAGAGACATTGTTGCCAAAATAGAACCAAGCGCATTTCGGTTTCTTTGAATGCTATCTTCATTGTTTTTTATTTCAATCTGAAGCTTTTCGAATTGCTTTTGATAGATTGAAATTTGAGACTGAATCATAGCCTTTTCGTTTTCAATTCCATTTAACTCGTTTTGAAGAGTCTGAGCCTTGTTTCGTAATTGGCTCGCTTGAGATTCCGCATCACTAATTTGTGATTGAATTGTTTTAATTTCTTTATCAAGCTGATCAATACTCTTTTCAGCTTGAGCGTTGTTTTTAGGCAAAACTGCAACAACACTAGCAGCTGCGACACCTACAGATATCGCACCATTGATAAGTAAATTCTTCTTATTGATTTTCTTCATAGTTGTTTTTCTTTTTGCTTTTATTTTATTACTGTTTACAGTATACCACACTTTATTTGTGAAGACAAGCCCCTTTCCTATTATATTTTTAAATATTTCCTTGTTGCAGTAAATGCAGAAATTACACCAATTGTTGAACCTATTAGAATTAGCCCAAGAATAACCACAACCCCGTATACTTGCAAGAATGAAATAATCGGAGAAACGATAATTCCATATGCTTCAAGCTTTGACTTCGATAAGAAAACTATCGTATAGCCAATGATTGTCGCCAAAACTGCTGCAATCGTTCCGCAAATTATTGCTTCGACCAGAAAAGGTCCTGCAATAAAGCTCTTGTTTGCACCAATCAACTTCATCATATAAATCTCTTCTCGACGGTTAAAAATCGCCATTCGAATTGTATTAAAGATAATCAAACTTGCAATAATAACAAAGATCGAACCAGCCAAAAGTCCAACTTTTTCGGCAAAATTAATCGTATTAGAAATATTCTTGATTATCTCGTTGCGATCACTCGCATATGTTGGTGGGTGATCAGGGTCAAGACTCGATTTAATTAGTTTATCACTGTCAACGAGACTCTTAAGCTCTGTTGTATCCGAAATATTAACCAGTTTAATATTGAAAATTCCAAAAAATTCATTATTTGACTCAAGCAAGGCTTTTCGAATATCTGCGTCGGAAGAATTCTTGCTTGCGAATTTTTCACGTGCTTGTTGTGGTGATGTGTATGTAATGCTTGTTACTGATTTCAAATTTTGAATTGATTTTTTCATCTTGGCGATATCCTTATCGGACACACCTTTTTTGAGATAAATCGACATATCAACCTTATTCTTGATATCTTCAACCGTATCCATCAAGATTGAACGAGCCAACAATGAACCAAATATAATAACCAAAGTAACTGTCATCACTGCCGTTGCGGCAACTGAAAGCCAAGCGTTTCGCACAAAACTATTTGCACCATATTTTGTAATTCTCCAAAAAGTTAAAGCCTTACGGCGACGCTGTTTTTGTTGCATTATAACTTTCGAATTTTGCTTCTTTCGTCCTTGAGATGTTTGTGGTTTTCGATGATGTCTCAAGCTTTTAACTTTCGAAGAAGCATGCAAACGTTTTTCATCGTCATTTTGTGCTTTTGCTGCTGGAGAGTTTGAAAAATCTTCTTTCATTACTGTCTATATTCCCCCTGTGACTGATCGTGAGTAATTTTTCCGTGACTCAATGTAATAACACGGCGCTTTAATCTGTTAACAATTTCAACATTGTGCGTAGTTAGCACAACTGTTGTTCCGTAATCGTTAATTTTTTCAAGCAAGCGAATAATATCCCAACTGTGTTTTGGGTCGAGATTTCCTGTTGGCTCATCGGCGATTAGAATTTTTGGCTGACGAGCAAGCGCACGCGCAATCGCAACACGCTGACGTTCACCACCACTTAATTGATGTGGGAAATTATTCTCTTTACCTTGAAGCCCAACAAGCTTAATAACTTTTGGGACCGTTGCTTTAATTTCATGATTCGTCATTCCAGCAATTTCAAGCGCAAAAGCAACATTTTCGAAAACAGTTCGATTTGGTAAAAGTTTAAAATCCTGAAAAATCACGCCAATTCGACGACGCAAAAGTGGAATATCTTTATCTCGAAGTTTATCGTAGTCAATTCCACCAACTACGATCTTGCCGCTAGTTTGCTTCTCTTCCCGAGTTAGCATTTTTAATAGTGATGATTTTCCAGCACCACTAGTTCCCACCAAAATTACAAACTCTTTTGGTTTAATATGAAGACTGATCCTGTTGATTGCAGGAGTGTTTGAATTCCCATAAACTTTAGTTACACGATCTAATAATATCATCACTTTCTATTATAACAGCTTTTCGCAAAGCGTTCAAGCTTATTTATATATTTTATTTTTACAGATAAAAATAAGCGGTCAAAGTTAACCGCATTATTTTATTTTTTAGACTTTTCTTTCTTTCGAAGAAGTTGTGCAGTATAGTTTTCTGGAGAGTTTGCGGTTTTATCAATTCCGAGAACTTCCAAAACATCCCACAACTCTTGGCGAATCGCATCTGGATTATCACCTTTTTTAACTTCTCTTTCAAGTTTAATGAATGTTCCAAGTTTTTCAACATCATCTAAGTAGAAAGTTGTATCTTCTACTTGAAGCTTTTGACGATTTCGAAGAACTTCAACTTTCATTTCGAAACCTAATTGTTGTACAATGTGCGCTGTTTCAGAATAATTCAAAACAGGTGTTTCATGAATTAAGTCGACATTTTCACTTTGAATGTGTCGTTTTTGGATTAGCTGATACCACGGCTTACGCTTTGGATCGATAATCTCTGTTCGAATCATCAATTTTGGCAAGTTTCGACTTGGTTGGTAGCCACGTGGCAAAAAAACGCGGTCGTTCTGAAAAATAACACGACCAAAATCATGCCCTGTATCTGTTAGGCGCTTGATAAAATCAACCTTATTTTTAATTTTTGCTTTTACAATAACTTTTTTCATAGCTTGATTATATCATATTTTTTAACTATTGCCAAGATGCTTATATTTTAGCCGTTGCCGAGACTGCTCTGA
>JABZJO010000026.1:0-6990 GCA_015257755.1 Candidatus Nanogingivalaceae bacterium | reverse complement strand
GAGCGTCACATTGACGTTGTGAAAGTCAGAGGTTCGAGTCCTCTATCGCCCACCACTTTTACATTATTTACACCTTTAGTTATGTGTAATATTATTGTTTTTTATAATCATCTTTAAAATACCGCACTTATTATGCGGTATTTTAGTTTTATAAAAATTATTTATCACTCTTCTCGCGATTATCTTTTTTGCAAAGCATTTGGCAGTTTTCAGCCACCGTTTTTCCACCTTTGCTCCATGGGTTGATATGATCAGCTTCCATTTCTTTAATTGCGTAGTGTTCATGACAAATTGGGCAAATTCCCTTTTGCTGTTCATAAACTTGACTTTTAATATCATCATCAAAAACTCGCAAGCTCAAATATTTCTCGTTATTTGTTAGAATATATTGATAAATCCCACTTTTCTTGGTAACTTCATTATCTTTATAAAGCTCCGAAACTCGCCGTTCATTTTCTTCACCAATCTTTTCGAAACCTTGGCCTTTAAATTCATTATAAAATTCACCCCAAGGCAAGCCCTTCATTTCTTTGCGATATTTAGGGAAAACTCTCTGCGTCCATTCCATAACATCTTCAAAATATCGCCAAAGCTCTTTCGCGTTCGCATCGTGCTGGTGAATTCCCATATAGTTCTCGATATTTCCGCCAGAAATCCACCTCAAAACCGTTTCCAAAACCTCTTGGCGAAGATAACTCTTGTTCAAATAATTACTATAACCATCTTGTGCAGGACAACCGCTTTTACTAAAATATCGCTTCGCATCCACCAGCCAGCTACCAGTATAAACCGAATTTCTCAACTCTTGTGGCGTTAGTTCTTCACCGGCAATGTTCACAATTTTAAACCAATCCAGCTTTTCGCGCGTTTCACCTTCACAAAAATAAATCATCAGCCCATATTCTTCAATTTGTTTTTGCTCTTCAAGCGTTAAATTATTAAAATAAGCACCATCAATACTAAAATCGCCATTCAAATATTTACAAATAGACATCGTACGCTGTTGTCCATCCAAAAGCTCAAAAGTGCCATCGCTATTCTTTGACCAATACATAATATTAAGCGGAAATCCTTTTCGAATAGTGCGAATCACCTCTCGCTGCTGTTCATCTTTATAAACAAACTCGCGCTGATACGGCGGGCGAATGTTCAACTTGCCACCATAGCCCACCACACCAGCTTCTTCATCATTTTCGAAACCAGTAAATAAATCTTTTACCTTAATTTTATGTAGCTCAATTTTCATTGCTTTACCTTTCTACTTTCTTCTTTTTGATTAAAATTCTCATATAAGGAATTATAGGCTTTCTATCATTGTTATAATATCCTAAAACTGGGTGGTTTTCTTTTATAAACCCTTTTCCGCCAAACTTATAATAACTATCAACAAATGATGCGCTAAGCCCCTTATCTGAAATTTGCCTAAAAAGATTTCCTTGTCCTTGTCCTATAATTTCAAATTGTTCAGGATTAAATTTATCGAGAAAAGTTATCGGCACACCGATTGCACCGTCATAATCTTTAGGGATATCTTTCACTTTCGAAACTTCAATTGCATCGTAATTATCATATTTTGGGTAATCGAGTGAATTATATTTCTTCACTAAAATCAGTTCTTCGTGGCGTTTTTTAATATCTAAGTTTGTATACCAATTTATTGCGGGAACCTTAATATAGTTATCCCCAAAATAACCTTTACTCTCACAAAATTTTCGGTTAGATTCTAAATCATTTTTGTAAGGAGAGGTAAAAACCATACTTTGATTAAATCCATACCCAGCCCAAATTTTATTTTCTTTAATTAATTTAAAAATTTCCTTATAGGTTATTGCGTTCATATTTCCCAAAATAATAAACTTTTTATCAAATTCAATCAGTTGCGCCACATATTCACGAAACAGCGAAAACGGTGGGTTGGTTACCACAATATCAGCTTGCTTGAGCAATTCTTTGCTCTCGCTACTTCGAAAATCACCATCGCCAATGAGTTTGGTCATTTTACCACCTTTTTCGGCTTTTTCTAAAATCTCTTTCACGTCTTGCAAGTTAATTGCACCGTCGCCATTTTGATCATAAACTTCATCGATTTCAATTTTATAGGGCTTAAGTAGATCTTCAAAAGATGAATTTCCCTTTTTGGCTGGTAATTCTTTGAAAGCTACGGGCGAAGCAATATAGCTGGTGGCAATTAGTTTTTTGAGCTTTAAAGTGTTAAAATTTAACACAAAATACTTAAAAAAGTTGCTCTCATAAGGGTCATCACAGTTGCAGAAAACTACTTTACCTTCAAAATGGTGGCGATAATGCGAAAGCTCCTTTTCGATATCTTCAAGTTGTGTGTAAAATTCATCATTTTTTGACTCTTTGGCGTTATGTAAATTTTTATTCGCCACGAAAAATCCTTTCTTTCTGGCGAAAAAAACTAAAATCAACATATTATATTAAAATAAAGCACCCGAATTATACGGTTGCTTTATAAAATATAATATGTTTCGAAAAATTCGAACACTAATTTTATCCGTAAATTCAGATGCTATATTCAAAAAGCGTTCAAAATTTACGACAAAAATTCGCCGAAACATATCTTAAATTATATTTTATAAAGCACCTTAATTATATCAAAAATCTCACTTTTTTGCAAAAAAAATACAAAGGGATTTATAGCTTCTGTTATTTTTTCTTCCCCATATATAGTGTTGTTATGTTTTTTAGTTTTGCACATTTTCTAAAATCTTTTCCACAAGATAGTTTTTGGCTTTTGAAAAATTTTATTTACCTGATGATATATTTGCTTTAAGTTTGTTCGCCTTATCTTATTTGACTTTCGCGTGAAATGTTTTAATTATAAAAATGTATTTTTTACCAAAAGCGAACAAAATTTTAATCTTTGAAAATTAGCATCTTTATGGTTATACTTGAACTTTTTCATAAAAAGCGTTAAAATAAAAAAACGAGGTTGGATTGCGGAAAAAGTTCAACCAGGTTTGGGCGTAAAAAATCGGAAATTCTCTAGTATATTATCTGTTAGGTTCTCTATCTATTCTTTTCGTTACCCAAACAACGACGCACTTTTAGTAAGATTTAGGAAAATCTTACAAATGTCCCTACATTAGGCGGTCTAAGTGGCCGCTTTTAAATTATTTTATAAATATTCAAATTCCAAAGCGAAAAATAAAACACTCCTTTCAGAGTGCTTATTTTTTTTGCTTTTTCAATGCTCGCTTTTTAGCTTTTTCTGCTTTAGCGCGTTCAACATCTTCAATTCGGCCTTTCTCGGTAACGTCGAATTTATCGAGATATTTGCCAAGAGCCAATCGAGTTTGTGAATAAGCCGCTGCTGCAGCATTATAACAGATTGAAGTTACGGGCATATAAACCCACTGTGCAACCATCCAGAAAGAACGACGTTTCTTATAGCGTTCTGGACGTGGCGGCAACATCTTTAAACTAATCAAAATTGTGATAAAAATACCAATTGTTGCAATTTGCTGAAGCGTACTAATAACGTTCGGCAATTGATGAACGATCACGCTACGAGATGATGCCGCATAAACAATCAACGGAACCCAACCGCCAAAGGCAGCCATTGGTGATTGAAATACAGCCGTAACATGACCATCAATCAAACGAATCAATTTCATTAGCCCATCAATAAGTGGAACGTTTCGATTTTTCGAAAAATATAAATTTGCAACGTAAGGAATATCGCTCGCACCATACATCCAACGACGAAGCTGGATAAATTGGGCTTTTAGTGTTTTTGGCAAAGTTTCACTTAGAACCGCATCTTGATAGATTGGCACACGAATTGGCACAACATAATAATCGCCACCAAAATGGAAATAACTGCGCCAAAATTGATGTCCGTCCTCAACAATTGTGCGGGTTGACCAAAAATCCATTTCAATCAACGCGTCTAGAGGTTGAGAGTGCGAGGCAAAATTTCGTAAAAGGTGTGGACGCATTGTTGAGACGATATTCCAGAATGAATTACCGGTTGCAACCACGCGCATTGGCGCTGGAACATCCCAAATATTATTCAAAAACAACGAAACCGGCTGATATGATAACTTTTTACGATCTTCATGGACAATAAATTCATAGGTTGCAGCAGCAAAATATTCTTTATGCGGTTTATTGTCGCTATCTAAAGTTGTAACCAGTACGTTCTCAAAAGGAATTTTATTATCTTCGCAATATTTTTGCAATGCTCGGCCAGCAAAAGTGATATTTCCACCTTTCCCAACAACCTCATTCGGTAAGTTTTTTGGATGTTTTACAATTTCGAAAGCACCAAAACTTTTCGAAAACTCTTTTTTGAGCCGAATTGCAGTTTTTTCAATGCCTTCACCGCCACGTTCCTCATAAGCCAGGAAAATTAAAAGATTTTTAGCGTCATAATTTGAGGCCAAAACAGATTTAATTGTCGGTTGAATTACTTCGTAAGGTTCATTATAAGCAGCTATAATCACAGCATTTTTTACCGAGAATGGATCCGGAAAAGCCTCTGGTCTATCTATAATATCATGCAAATTTTGAATATGCTGTTTAAAATCATATTCCTTACTTTTTTCCTGATTTTTTATCTTCTCAAGCGCTTTTTTTGGATTTTCAAGTTCAGTGAGTCGCTTATTCCAATCAACCTTTTGAGCTTTTTCGATTTGTATATGCCCCGTTATCATTCGGTAAGCAATTCCGATTGCTTTAACTAGAAGAGTTGTAATAATTGTTAGAAGATAGACCGAAGCCAAAAAAGGTGAAAAGAACGAAAGTATAAACATTAAAATAATTGCACCAAAACTTAAAAATGCTGGCAAAATCTCAAAAAAGCGATACTTCAGGGTTCGTTTACCTAGTGGGATTTCAATGTCAATCTTTTGTTTCTTCATTAGTTTGGAATCTCTCGAATTGAAGCGCCAATAATAAACATACTAGCAACCATTAGGGCAACGCTTAAGACCGCAAAAGCAATAGCAACACGACGACCAGAAATATTATAGACTTTCGCAATCAAAATATTATGAATAAAAGCAACAATTAATCCAAAAATAGCTAAAATAATACGATACACCCAAGAATCTTTATAAAATTCACTGGTACCAAAAACAGTATATCGAACATTTAATAAATAATCGTATGATTTTACATTCAAAATCATGAAAATAAAAAATATAATTCCTGCTAAAAATACCGAAACCATTGCTAATAGCATTCGGCGATCTTTGATAATTGGTTTAAATAAATTAGTTATTGTTTTCATAAGAATAAAATTATTTGGAGCCGATGAGCAGGATTGAACTGCTGACCTACGCGTTACGAGTGCGTTGCTCTACCAACTGAGCTACATCGGCACATACTTAAATTATACCACAAACTTTTTGAAAAATAAACCAAAAAAGTGCTTGATTTTTTGCTGGGAGTCTGATAAAATTGTATTAGTCTACTGATGCGCTCGTGGTATAGTTGGCCTAGTACGCCTCCCTGTCACGGAGGAGATCGCCGGTTCGAATCCGGTCGGGCGCGCCAATTTAGACTTTAAAAATCGCTTTCGAGCGTTTTTTATTTATTTTAAAAGATACCTGTTTTCACGGGTATCTTTTTTACTATAGACTAATCAACCTTGATATATTTTTTAACCTTACCTTCTTTTTCAAGCTTTTCTAGCTGTGAATTAAACTCGGTAAACTTAATTTTTATCGATTCATAACTAATCTCATTGTCACTTTTTTCGATAAGTTTTACGATATAGTAGCCATCACCAGCGTTCGAGATGAATGGTTTCGAAACTTCGCCAACATTTAATTGTGAAGCCACCTTCGAACGACCGCCGTCAATATTTGTTTTTCGAACTTTTCCAGGTTTATTATATTCAATCTTATCACCAAACTGCTCAGCAGCCTTTGAGAAATCATTTGAGTTATCGTTCAAATATTTTACAACTTCATCTCTAGTCTTAGCAGCATTTTTATCGATTTCTGCGGTAACTTTTCGGCGAAGAAGTGGAAGTTCAATAAACATTCGACGATATTCGCTTGGTGAGAGACCGTAGTTATCGGCGGCAATTTTATATAATGCACTTTCAGTAAGCTCGGTATTTTGAGTCTTTCTCTGAGCATCAAAAGCTTCGTCAATCTCTTTATCTGAGACAGAAATTCCCATTTCTCGGGCTTTTTTCTGAGCATAAGCATTCGCAATCGCATTTTTCATTGCCTTATTTTTATTTAAAACTGAAAGAGCCTTTACATTATTAGCACTTTCAATTTCATCTTTTTTAGCATTCGCAATTTGCATATTTGCGCGATATTCCATTAAATAGTCGCGATAAAGTGCATTCTCGCCATCAACATTCGCAACCGGAAATGGTATAACAGTTGTAAAACGATAAATAAATTCACCAGTATTTTGCGCTTGATATAGTTGATACCACAACAGCCCTGAACCAGTAATTAAAATCACCAAAGCAATAATTAAAGCGTTTCCAACTAGTCGATTTTTACTATATTGGACAGGATATTTAAATTTTTTACCCTTGTTTAAAATTTCCTTACGCTGCTCTTCAAGTGTTGTGTTTGTGATTTTTGCAACTTGAGTTTCTTGAGTATTCGACTTTTTCAAAATCTTTTTCTTCAAACTCTTTCGCTTTTCTTTAAAATTCTTCATCTTCCTCCTCTACTTCAACTTTCGAAATTGCATCCTGAAGTCTATTATAAACATCTTCTGGGTGTTCAACATTTTTAATCTCTAAATCTCCCACGATTGTAAAAATATTTATTGTTCCAAAATGGAAAATATCGCCAAAAAATCCTGGAATTTCGAAATTAACACTTTGGATTTTCGAAAGCGGTAAATCCATCATTCTTCTCCCAAAAAATCCTTTTTGCGTAATTTGACGAATGCGCTGATTCGAAACAATATAGATTGAATAATACCACAGCATAAAATGATACAAAAACAGCATAAACCCAACCAGAAAACCGCCGCAAGCAACCC